>JACQAM010000017.1 GCA_016194975.1 Bacteroidota bacterium | reverse complement strand
CTCAACTGAAAATTCGTGAAGAGTTTTTCTTCGTAATTTTTTTTGCCTTGCATGAATACATAATAACTGCTATTCGAAATTTGTCAAGAAAAATATTTGATTAATTGCTAACAGTTGTATCTTAGTTGTGCAACAAGCACAGCGGGTTTCTGCTATTGCGGGTGACGAGCAAGTTGAAAGTTTATTGCTTTCTATTACCTTTGTAGCGGGGGACAGTTTTGTGGTTCTAAATCCGCAACATCAGAAACCCACAAACCGTTACCGGCAACCCTAAAAGACGACAGAACAACATTGACACAGTGGACAGAAATACAAACCGACAATTACCTTGACACTTGGAATTCTTGCATGAGGAAAGGAATTCGATTCAACATAAGTACTTAAATCCTTCTGTTGATAATACAGGGTTTTATATGCAGGAAGCAATGGAATTCTTTCTCCGTTTTGTTAAAGTTGAATTGGGCTTAGAACTTTCCGACCATATTTCATCTGAATATATTGAACAACTTTCGGTAAAACCTGCCAACAAAAAGAAAAAATGACCAATGCTTTTTGAAGAATACACATATTTCAACTATCAATTCCCAGACCCACAGTATTTGGGTGCAAAGCACACGCATTTAGCGTGGATAAAAAAATTTATTCCTGATAATATAAGAACTGCTATTGACGCTTTTGCAGGTTCACAGTCCGTTGCTTTTCTTTTTAAACAGATGGGGTTTCAAACTATCACTAATGATTTTTTGAATTTCAATAATCAAATCGGTTTAGCACTCATTGAAAACAACGGAACTACATTAACAGAGAAAGACATCAAGTTGCTTTTTCAACCAGCAAAAAACAAAAACAAGTTTCAGTTAATGGAAAATACTTTTACTGGTGTGTTTTTTGAAAAGAGCGAAGCAGAGTTTTTAGACAATTTCAGAGCTAACATTCCATTGTTAAATAACACAGGCAAACAAGCACTTGCATACACAATAATCAATCGCAGTATGACAAGGAAAGTAACGATGGGACACTTCGGTCACACACAAGCATTGCGTTATGCAAGCGATCCTGAAAGAATAAAACGAAACAGAAGTTTGATAAGACCGATAAAAGATATTTTTGAAGAATTGCTACCGAAATACAACAATGCAGTCTTTGATAACAAGCAAGAGAATCATAGTTACAATAAAAATATATTGGAATTGCTACCGACACTTGAAAATGTTGACTTAGCATATTTTGACCCACCGTACTGCGACAGTCACGCTGACTATCAAAGTTTTTATCACTTATTGGAAACATTCACGGAATATTGGCAAGACAAACAATTTATAAACGGAATTAAACGCTACGAGCCACAACGGTTCAGCGGTTTTGATAAAAAAAGAGATGTGATTAATTCATTTGAAAGACTTTTTGAATTCGCTGAAGCAATACCTTGCTGGTTAATCAGCTATAATAATCGTAGTTATCCAAGCGTGGAAGATTTTGAGAAAATTATTTCTAAGCATAGACAAGTTAAGATTGAAACAAAAACTTATCAAAACGGCAGAGGCGGAAAAGGAAGCGTTGCAGGAAGTCAGGAAATTTTATTTGTATGCACTCCAAAACAAAAACATTTTATAACATCTAATCAGAAAGAACAATTAGTAAATGAAAGATTTTAATTACTGGAAGAAACTCCACGAGAGCGAACAGCTTCAAGAATTTAATACCGACAATGGCGGACTACTTTGGTTAAAAACTAAATCTATTATTCGCACAGAATTAATTGCTGAATTTGTTGAGCAAAATAAAATTGAACTGACAGAAACAGCATCTGGAAAACAATTTGCAGAACTATTTAATCTTTTAAATAAGAATCCGAAGAAATCTCACGGGCTATTAGATGATTACATAAAAGACAAATCTAAACAGCAACTTACCGCTCTTGATACTGAGCAATTAGTTTCTGAACTTTTCAAACTCAAACATTTTGAATGGGGAGATTATCAGAATGATTTGAATAAACTTTTGGTAAGTAGATATGTGAAAGTTTATAAATCTTATGACCAATTACTTTCCAAATTTGAAAAAGAAATTCATCCTCTCGTTCAAGCGTATGTTTTAAACAGTTGGTATAATCACTGGTCAAGCATTTTGATTGAGCATATTTTTAAATCTCACAAATCCGTTCTTCCGACAGTTGGACAAATTAAAAGCGTTGACTTTTTCATCAACAATATTCCGTTTGATTTGAAAGTGACTTATCTTCCATCCGAATACATAAAAGAAAAGCGGAACGAAAAGAGTTATCCTGTGGAATTAACTTACTTAAAAGCAAAAGCTAAAGAAGCAAACATTCTCTTTGATAAGAAAGCAAAACCAAGTGATATTTATTATGAGATTACTGAGAAATTAAAAAACAAGAATGACAAATTTTCAAATGGAGTTCTTCAAAAATTAAAAGATGAAAAATTAGAAGTCCTCAAAGAAGCACAAGCCAATCCGCAAATATTATCAAAGTGGCTTTATGAAAATCAAAGTGCTCCACGCTTTGGTTCTGAAAACAGAATGTTTTTAGTATTGGTTGACACGAATGACTTTTCAAGCTCTTGGAAATTAAAAAGGGACTTGCAATTATTAAAGCCGACAATTTTCAAGTACCTTGACAATTTCAGACACACTCCCGACAGCACTAAAAAATTAGAAATTAAATTTAATTTTCCGAAAAACTCTGCCAATAAATATGCCTCGCTTGCAGATGTGATTTTCATAGTAAAGTAGAGAGCGTACACAGACAGCATTGCGTACAAAAAAAATATCGGCAGACAGGTTTTCATTTTCTTGATCGCTTGTATCGGCAGACAGCAACGCAAACGGTTCCGGCTTTGCACTTTTGCAAGCTCGCGGCTCGCAAGCAAAAGAGCAAACCGGCTGACATTGCTTCAAATAATGATTCTCTTCTCAGGTCAAGCCCATTTGCAACCTTCTTTTATCGGTAGACACTTTTTTATGGGTTGCAAATCGGCTCGCCCTTCGTTTTTATTTTTCGCTTCGGTATCGGCAGACAAAAAACAAAACAACATTAACGGCTGACAGTATCGCATGACAGTATCGCACTTCATTCGTGGACAATGACGCAGGATGAAAAAGCACAGCCCCCAACAGCAGTGGCCGTTGCCCGCCCCGGTTTGGGTCGGGCAGGCACAACTTCCCTTTTCAAAAAATAATTCCCCTATTCTGCTGGATATTGCGTCTCACTCCCGCTCCTCCGAAGTTCACAACACAATTTTTCCTGTTAATGACAAACTGAAAATATTTTCCAGGGGAAAATAATGTTCATAAACCGAAAAAAAATTGTTCATCGTCTTCTGAATTTCTCCCGATACTTCGGGATTCCTCAACTCCATCGCAACTACTTTTATTTTTTTCACTTTGTAGTTCATCCACTTTTTGAGATTGTACGCAATTCTTCATTTGTTCAAGAAAGATAAGTTAACAGGTGGTGCAAGTCAAGGCACTAAAAAGAAAGATTTCTCCCCCGAATTTTCCTATCTTTCGTCTTCCATTGCACACCGGAAATTTCATGAAAAAAATTCTTCTCGCACTCACGCTCCTCTCCGCGCTCCCGTTCGGCATGCGCGCGCAGATCATGAGCGATTACGCCTACAGCAATTATTCCGGCGTTTATTCCACTGACTTCAACCCGTCTTACATTGCCGACAACCGCATGAAGCTCGACGTGAATGTTTTCGCGATGGGAATGCAGTTGCAGAATAATTATGCGGGCATGAGCAAAACTGCATTTGCGCACAACGGTTCTTTTTTCGGCGCGCTTAAAGATTCAGCCGGCTTTCCTGCATTCAACGATAAAAATTTCCAGGACGATTATATGACAACGCGCGATAACAGCGATAAAAAATCTGTTTTCCTGGGTACGCGCGCCATGATGCCTCTCTCGTTCATGATCACGATCGATAGTAAAAGCGCACTCTCCATTACCGGCGAATTCCGTTCGTACATGAATCTCGATGGTGTGGAACAGCCATTGGCAAAATTGGCTTACACCGGTTTCAAGGATTCTTCTTTGTGGACGCAACAATTCACTAATGATCATCTCAGTTTACAATTCATGGCGTGGCACGAGATCGGTTTTGATTACGCGCGTGTTCTTGTGGACGACAAAGCAAATTTTCTGAAAGTTGGTGTGCGCCCTAAATTGCTTTTCGGTTTGGGAAGCGTTTATCTTTTCGCCGATAATCTAAAGTACCTCACCAATAATGAAGACACGCTTACATTTTTCAATTCGCACATTCAATATGGGCACAGCACCAATTTCGATTTTCCAAAAGGATCCACCGCCAGCGACTATATAGAAAAATCTGTTTCTCATCCGGGTATTGGTCTCGACATCGGTGTTGTTTACGAATGGCGGCCCGATTACCAGAAATACAAATACGATATGGACGGAGAAACAGATCTGTGGATGCGTTCAAAAAATAAATACAAGTTGCGCGCCGGAATGTCTATCACTGATATCGGTTCCATCAAATATGATCGCGG
Source organism: Bacteroidota bacterium (assembly GCA_016194975.1). NCBI lineage: Bacteria > Pseudomonadati > Bacteroidota > Bacteroidota bacterium. The sequence continues at coordinate 8,084 of JACQAM010000017.1, read as the reverse complement.
CAAACTGAGTAACAATTTTGTTGCCGACATTAATATGTGGAATGTGCACAATCTGAATTTCAAGGGTGACACCACAGGAGGAAATCAGTACATGGGGCCCGTGCAGGCGTGGGACGATACGATCCGAAATCGTTTCGGTTCTATTTCTTCTCCCAATACTTATCGCGTAAATCTTCCGCTGGCTTTTCGTGGCGATGTGGATTACCAGATCTGGAAAGATGTGTATGTAAATATGAATTGGGCGTACGCGGTGCAGTGGAGATTAAATCCGAATAAAGTTCATGACCTGAGTTACATTGCGATCACTCCGCGCTGGGACTGGAAATGGTTTGGTGTGATGATTCCGTTCTCTTACAACCAATATAAAAATTTCAATGTGGGTGCGTGTGTGCGATTAGGGCCGCTGTTCATGGGTACCACTTCGCTCGCGCCATATTTCAGTAAGAGTAAAACAATTTACGGCGCCGATTTTTATTTCGGAATTCATGTTCCAATACTTTATCGCGAACCGAAAGACAGGGACAAAGACAAAGTCTCCAATAAAAAAGATAAATGCATTGATGTTCCCGGTGTGTGGGAATTCCTGGGATGTCCTGACCGCGATGGCGATCATGTGCAGGATTCTGAAGATCTCTGTCCGGATGATCCGGGATTGAAATCACTCAATGGTTGCCCTGATAAAGATGGTGATGGAATTACTGACAAACAGGATGCATGTCCTGATGATCCGGGCTTGCCGCAATTCAACGGATGTCCTGATAAAGATGGTGACGGAATCATTGACAAAGACGACGATTGTCCGGATGAACCGGGACTGCCTGCATTCAAAGGATGCCCTGATCGTGATGGTGATGGTGTGATGGATAAAATTGATTTGTGTCCTGATAAACCCGGCCCTGCAGATAATGAAGGATGTCCTGAAGTTCGTCTTGCGCTTGTTGATCTTGCAGGCCAGAGTTTGCAATCTGTTCGCCAGGCGAAAGACGGAAGTTTCACTTATGAAAGTTTGCCGAAAGATTCACTCTGCGTTTTCCGTCTCGATGGAGATCCTGACAAGACGATGGGCGTGAATGAAGTGAAAGTGATCGTGAATGGTTTGGCAAAACGCGCAGTGCGCAGCCAGGCCGACGGATTATTCCGTTTTGAAATTCCGAAACCTGTTGGCAACGGATTGCAGAAAATGGATATTCCTGATGTTGCAGTAACACTCACAAAAGAACAACAGGAAGTAGTGAAGAAAGCATTCGACAATCTTGAATTCGAAACTGCGAAAGCAATCATTCGTCCGGGTTCATTGCCGGATCTTGATACGCTTGCCCAATTGTTGAAGAAACATTCAGAGTGGTCATTGAAGATCAGCGGACATACCGACAACGAAGGCACCCCGGCAGATAACCTGAAACTTTCGCAGCGTCGTGCAGAGGCGGTGAAAAATTATCTCGTAAGCAAAGGAGTTCCTGCTAATCACCTCAAGACAGAATGGTTCGGTCAAACACGGCCTATTGCTTCGAATGCAACACCGGAAGGACGCCAGAAAAACCGTCGCGTGGAAATGCTCATCATCGACTACACGAAACCGGAGAGCGGTGGAACGCAAACAAAAACTCCTGTGAAAACTCCGGCGAAAAAACCGGCGGGAGGAACGAAACCTAAATGAGAATTAAGAACTGAGAATTTAAAATAAGGAAACGAAAAGAATGGCCTGCGTTTTAATTCTCAGTTCTCACTTCTCAGTTCTTAATTCTCAGTTCTGAGTTCTACATTCTCATGTCTCCCATCACATTAATCAACTTCGGCAGCAGAAAAACTCCGCTCATCGCAGACATGGTGAGTGCGTGCGGGGGCGAATGTGCAATGGTGAAGTGGGATGAAGTTTCTGAAAGTGAATTGAAAAAAAGTTCCGGAATTATTTTCAGCGGATCACCGGCGATGTTCACGGAAGTCGATCACGCTCCTTACATTGAGAAATTTTCATTCCTCAAAGAAGGAAAAATTCCTGTGCTCGGAATTTGTTTCGGCCACCAGTTGATGGGAATTTTACACGGCGCAAAAATTTTCCGTGATAAAGAAATTCGTTCCCCGAATAAAATAAGTGTTTTGAAAAAAGATCCGCTCTTCGAAAATCTTTTTCCTGAAACAGAAATGACCGAAGATCACACCGAAGGGATAACGTTGCCTTCTTCATTCATTCATCTCGCTTCATCATCATCTTACATCAACGAAGGAATGCGTCATCCTTTTCTTCCTTTGTGGGGTGTTCAGTTTCACCCGGAAGTTTCGGGAGAGAACGGAAAAAAATTAGTTGGAAATTTTCTGCTGATGTGCGCGGCTCAACGCTGAGGTTCTGCCAGGTCACACTCATCTCCCGTTTCCTGTTTATTTTCAGGAAAAATACTTTCCGGGAAAGTTGCTGAGAATGAATTTTCGTCGGCACAATTTTCTGTTTCTTCAGCGACTATTATTTCAGGAATAATACTTTCTACCTGCTTTTCTACCTGCGTGTATTGTACATTCAACACGATTTCACTTTTCTTTTCCGTGTCTTCCTGAATCGAATATTCATAATCAAACCGGTTCAATCCGTATTTCTCGATCATCGCTATCAGCATGTCAGCATATTTAGGATTCGTGGCGTAGCCGGCTGCTTTGAGTCCATTCGCCCAAGAGCGATAATCTGTTATGCGCAGGTTGAAAAGAAAAGCATACCGCTCACGCGAGCGAAGAAAAAGGGAATGATCGGCGTATGACTCGTCGGTGGTTTCATACTTCCTGAAACATTCGTCCACTGCATCATCAGTGTATTCGTAGGTTTCCCCGTTCCATGTTTCATGACACTTGATGCCGAAATGATTATTCGCATTGCGTGCGAGTTCGCTGCACCCGCATGCGGTCTCCACCATTCCCTGCGCGAGTGTGATGCTTGCGGGAATAAAATTATTTTTCATTTCGCGCACGGCCTGTGCACTGTGCTGCTGAATATAATTTACCGCGTTTACAAATGAAGTGTCGAAGTCTTTGCTCTGCGAAGGAAGAGTGAAAGCGAGGAAGAGGAACAGAAATATTTTTCTCACAGTGCTGAACAGCGGTTTTCTGTTGCAGCAAACTTATTTCAATGCGAAAGCGGAATTCTCTGTACTTCGCGCAATGTTTGAACACTGAAATGTTGATGGGAAAAATTTTCGTCTGTTGAAAAGCTGTCAATGGAAATCAACACCGCGCTGTTCATTCACGTACTTTTCATTGGAGAATTCAGGAATCCATATCCACCGGTGTGAATGAAAAGCACATTTTTCCGGGCTGAATTTTTCCGCTGCACAAATTGCGAAACAGCAAAAAAACATTTTCCGGAATAGACCGGATCAAGGGGAAGTTGATGTTTCCATTCCGCAATGAAATTCATCAGCCGCTGATCGGTTTTCGCATAGCCGCCAAAAGAATGATCGTGATCGATGCGCCATTTGCATTTCACTTCTTTCCCATTGATGAATTTCTGCACTTCCTGCTCCAGGTAATTTTTCCCTTCGAGTACAGCAATTCCATTAACACACTGATGCTTTTTTGCTGAAGCAATTATTCCGGCCAGCGTTGCACCGGTTCCGACCGCGCAGAAAATCACATCGGCGAAATGTGTTTCATCGGAAAGAATTTCCATGCAGCCTTTCACAGCCAATGCATTTGATCCGCCTTCGGGTAGAATTACATCGGCGCGGAATTTTTTTCTCAGTTCGTCCGAATATTTTTCTTCATTTCTTTTCCGGTATTCTTTCCGCGAAATAAAATGAAGCTGCATTCCATTCGAAGAAGCATATTTCAGAACTGCGTTGGAATCCTCTTTCAATTCTTCTCCACGGATAATGCCGACTGTTTCTATTCCATTCTTATTCCCTGCGACGGAGACTGCAGCGATAAGATTGGAATACGCACCTCCGAAAGTGAGCAGTTTCTTTTTGCCGCACCGTTTCATCTCCTCGAGATTGTATTTCAGCTTGAAGAATTTATTTCCACCCGAAACAGGATCCGGAAGATCGAGACGGAGAATGGAAATTTCCTGTTCGTTTATGATTATTTTATCAATCCGGGGATGATTCATTGCCTCAATATTAGTCAAAAGAGTTCCGATGGTGTTGAAACATTCTCTCCGTTTCATCAATGAAAAATATAACTTTGAATGCACATGCCGGAAGAGAACACAGAACTGGAACCCGATGACTTTTACAAAACGGAAGAGGGCTACATCGTGTTTACCGAAAAATACCTTCTGAAGCGTGGTTATTGTTGCCAGAACGGATGCCGGCATTGCCCTTATGGTTTTAATAAAAAAACGGGAAGAATAGAAAAGAAATAGTTGCCAGGGCGGTTGTCAGTAACTGGATTCATAAATGAAAATTAACGCTGACAACTGACACTGACAACGGGTAACTTATAAAAATGAGAACAGCAGATCTTCAGAAAAATATTCTTGCCGGAATTCCCGACGAACTTCCAGCGTCGAAACCGTTCGACACTTCACTCAATCATGCACCGAAGAGAAAAAATATTCTTTCCCCGGCAGAGAAAAAACTCGCGCTGAAAAATGCGCTCCGTTATTTTCCTGCAAAACATCACACCGTACTTGCAAAAGAATTTGCTGAAGAACTGAAATCCTACGGAAGAATTTACATGTATCGGTTTCGCCCCGATTATAAAATTTATGCGCGACCTATTACTGAATTTCCTTTTAAAACCACCCAGGCGGGCGCGATCATGCACATGCTTTCGAATAATCTCGATCATGCAGTGGCGCAACATCCGCACGAACTGATCACGTATGGCGGAAACGGTGCAGTGTTCCAGAACTGGGCACAATATTTACTGACGATGAAATATCTGGCGACGATGACGAACGAACAAACTCTCGTTCTTTATTCGGGCCACCCGATGGGATTATTTCCTTCGCACAAAGATGCGCCGCGCGTAGTGATCACAAACGGAATGATGATCCCGAATTATTCGAAACCCGATGACTGGGAAAAATTCAATGCGCTTGGAGTAACGCAATACGGGCAAATGACTGCGGGATCTTTCATGTACATAGGCCCGCAGGGAATTGTGCACGGAACAACGATCACGGTGATGAATGCGGCGCGGAAAATTTCCAAGGATGAAGCTGATCGCCGTTCAAAACTTTTTATTTCTGCAGGCCTCGGCGGAATGAGCGGCGCACAACCGAAAGCAGGAAAGATAGCCGGACTCATTTCTGTGATCGCAGAAATAAATCCGAAAGCAACGCAGACAAGATATTCGCAGGGATGGGTGGATGAAGTGTTTGATGAACTCGATAAATTATTGGCAAGAATAAAAACTGCGCAGAAAAATAAAGAAGCCGTTTCGCTCGCTTACCAGGGGAACGTGGTCGATCTCTGGGAAAAATTAGTGAAGGAAAAAGTGAAAGTGGATATGGGAAGCGATCAGACCTCGCTGCACAATCCGTGGGCTGGTGGATATTATCCTGCAGGAATTTCATTCGAGGATTCGAAAAAAATGATGGCCGATGAGCCGGAGAAATTCAAAGAAGCCGTGCGCGCATCTCTGCGCAGGCAGGCAGAAGCGATCAATAAAATTTCCACAACAGGAATGTATTTTTTTGATTATGGAAACGCATTTCTCCTCGAGGCCTCACGCGCGGGAGCAGACATCGTGAACGCCGATGGAACTTTTAAATATCCGTCGTATGTGCAGGATATTCTCGGCCCGTTGTGTTTCGATTATGGTTTCGGCCCGTTCCGGTGGGTTTGTACTACAGCACAACCCGAAGATCTTGCGTTTACGGACAGGATTGCACTGGATGTTCTTGAAGACATGCACAAAAATTCTCCGGAAGAAATAAAAATGCAGCTCGCCGATAACATTGCATGGATCAAAGACGCGATGAAAAATAATCTCGTGGTGGGTTCGCAGGCGCGCATATTGTACGCCGATGCGGAGGCGCGCATACGCATTGCGTCAGCGATGAATAAAGCAATCCGCGATGGGAAGCTGAAAGGCCCTGTTGTACTGGGAAGAGATCATCACGATGTGAGCGGAACAGATTCTCCCTATAGGGAAACTTCGAATATTTACGACGGATCGCAATTCACGGCTGATATGGCGGTGCAGAATTTTGTGGGCGATAGTTTCCGCGGCGCTACGTGGGTTTCCTTACACAATGGAGGCGGCGTTGGCTGGGGAGAAGTGATCAACGGCGGATTTGGAATGGTGCTCGACGGAAGCGATGATGCAGAACGAAGATTGCGTTCGATGCTTTTCTGGGACGTGAATAACGGAATTGCGCGCAGAAGCTGGGCGAGAAATAAAGAAGCGATGTTCGCGATAGAAAGAGAAATGAAACGGACTCCGAATTTAATTGTGACGATGCCGAATATTGTAGATGATTCCCTATTGGAGAATTTGTAGTTAATTTTCTTAACTTTAGAATATGAATCTTTCTTTTGAAAACAGGAGTACCATTTTAATGACACTCGGAAAATTTGAGCCGTCTTATGTTGGTATTTTCGGATCATATGCCCGTGAAGAAGAGCACTCCTTCAGCGATCTGGACATTCTTGTGGAGTTTCAGAAGAAAACAAACCTTTTGGATCTCATTGGACTCGAGCAGGAATTGAGCTCGGCTTTGAAAATACCTGTTGATCTGGTGACGAAACGCTCCGTTTCTCCATATCTGAAATCTTTTATTGAAAGGGACATTGTCAGGATTCTATAATGGGAGAAAAGTCTGACGTCGTTTATCTTAAACATATTCTTGATTGTATTCAGGCTATCCTTGCGTACACGAATGGTTATTCCGAAAAGAGCTTCATTGACGATCGCAAAACAAGAGATGCGGTTGTCAGAAATTTCGAGATCATTGGAGAAGCAACAAAGAATCTTTCGGAAAAAGTCCGGAATGATCATCCCCAGGTTGAATGGTAGAAAATTGCAGGAATGAGAGACAAACTAATTCACGATTACATTGATGTTGATTTCTGGGCGGTTTGGAATGTTGTCACTGATATTCTCCCTGTTTTCAAAATGCAGATTGAAAATATTATTTCAAAAGAGAAATGAAACGGACTCCGAATTTAATTGTGACGATGCCGAATATTGTAGATGACAGTTTGCTGGAAAATTTGGGAATGTGAGGAGATGAGAATCTGATCTAATAATTCTATTTTCAAGCACGCCCAAAAAAAACCAACAGTCTATTCCTGACTTAATTTTACTTTTACATCAGAAAATTATTCCCATGCCCAACACCGTAACTATTCGCCCCGACGATATTATTTATTTTGTTTTTGAAGGTGACCAGGACGGAGATACCGTGATGGCGGTGATGAAAGAAATGATGAGTTGTGCAGAAAAAATATCACTGGCCGGAAAAAAAATCCTCATGCTCGGAAATATTGACGGTACAAAAAAGCACAATGCCGCAGCGAGAAAAGCCGGGCTGGAAATGTCGAAGCAAATGAAATTCGACCGGATAGCGATGACCGGCGGAAATGTTTTTACGAGGAACGTAGCGAAATTAGTGATCACTGCCACCGGCGACAAACGGATAAAATTTTTTTCAGCGAGAGAAGAAGCGGAAGTATGGTTGAAGAGTGCGTGAGAAAAAAATTGAAATGGACTCTAAATATTCTCCGCTAATTTCACTTCTTCCACTTTCGTCACTTCAGGAGCCGCACGGCGGATCGCTTCTTCCAATCCTGCTTTGAAAGTCATCACCGACATAGAACAGGATTTACACGCACCCAGCAATTCGAGACGAACTACATTGTCCTCGGTGATCTCTACAAGTTTTACATTGCCACCATCTGTTTCCAGGAAAGGGCGCAGCTGGTTAAGTGCTTCTTCAACGCGGGCTATAAGATCTGTTTTCATTGGTAAATCAAAGATACTGAAATAAAAAATTGAAATCTAAAATTCTAAATTCCAGGTAGTGGGTCAGTTTGAAAATTCTTAGCGTCTTTGCGGTTTAATAAAAGAATGGTTTAGGAACCGCGAAGGCGCCAAGGCGCGAAGTTGAATCGGAAAAGAGCAAACTGAGCCACTACCAAATTCCAATCGGT
>JACQAM010000016.1 GCA_016194975.1 Bacteroidota bacterium | reverse complement strand
TTCTATAAAAAGTTTTTCGGTAGCGGGGTTGGGGAATATTTTCAGTTGTGAATTGATGATGGAATCGATGGATTGAGGAGTGGCGTTCACGATGCGCATGAATGGATATTCAACATCGATCAGGAAGTTGCTTATTACCGGACCTGAACAACCGAATGAAGTTAATGTCAGAATATAAAATGCAGCAGGAACCGCCTGATTATTGCACAGGGAACCGAAATTGCAAGTGCCGTCCCAGATGCATTGCGGTTGGGAATTTACATTCGCATTATTAATTACATAGACAATATTTCCAAGAAGATCAGAAACCTGAACGGAATATTGGAGCGCACCAATTATTGTGACACAAAACTGATCGGAATTTCCGTCGCCATCGGGTGTTATGATTTCTGCAGTATTTGTGCTTGCCGTCGGAGAAGTGGAAACATTCTGGTATGCTCCAGGGCATTCACCGATCTCCGCATTTACTCCCGGCCCTAAATTTGCGCCCGGTAAAAATTCAATGTAATTATCGGCGACCAAAGTCACATCTGCTCCAGGATCTGTATTTATATTCGGGCCAACAGTAATGGAATTGGTTGCGCCAAATATTTCTGTGCCTGTTAATGTAGTGTTGCTGATCGTGAGATCCGTTGGGCAGCAGCCGGGATGTTCTTTAATAGTTACGTCGTCGATGTAATAGTAGGCGTAATCAGATGAAGAATATGGTAAAATTGCCGGGACATCGTTATTTGTATAAACGTTTCCAATTACTAAATAATATTGACCACTAGAATTAGGAATAATTGTACTGGAAATTTGCAGCCATGATCCCTTATTATCCACAACGCTGTTAGATGAAACAATAATTGCATTTTGTAAATTGCTTACTGGATCAGTCGAAAAGAACGAATTAGTTGATAGGGCGAGACTGAGCGGAGTTGCAAAAGCAGAGGTAGATGCCAAACTCACAAAAAAAGAAACATCATACTTCACATTAGCAATTAAACTGACAGAGGAACTCAAAAATTCCAAACCGATTATATCTCTTGTTTGCAAACCACAATATCCAACACCATCTTGTGCAGCAAGTCCGTTTGGCATATTAATATTATATAAATTTTTAGGCACTCCGAAATCGCCATTGCCATTAGGAGGATTATTGCAAGCATTAAAATACTCACAATCGCTAATCTCAGACCATCCATTGATTGGGAGTATTCCAGTAGCTGTTGGACATGAATAATAATCTTCAAACGAGGGATTAGGAACGAGATTCGGATTTGACTGAGCACAAATCCTGAGAGAAGTTCCCAATAGTAGAATAAATATTTTAGTTCTCATTTTCATTCCTGATTATCATAGACAGAAATACCTTCGTTTGTTCCAACCCATATTTCTCCATTTTTCATGATTGCAATAGAATTTATTGTATCAGTCAATAAGCCTGAGTTTTGAGATGTCAAGTGACTCCATGAGCCATGATCAAAAACCATTACTCCGTTTTGAGAAGAAGTGATCCAGATTCTTCCCTTCCTATCTTTAATCATCCACTTTGTTAAATCGTTCGGAAAGCCCTGAACATTTGTGCTACTATATCTCGTCCAACTCCCCTGATAATAACGATCAGCGTATTCATTTGAAAACCATATTCCATTATCATCATCTGCAACAATATCCCAGGCATGATAAACATTGAAACCACAAGTCGCAGTATTATAAATACTCCACTGCCCTGTGATTTCATTATATTTAATATAAGAAGTACTATCGCCTGAAACGGAAGGATTTTCTTTCGCGGAGAACCATTTGTTTCCTGAATTATCTATTCCTACTCCATCGAATTGATCAGAAGTCACAGGTGAATTTGCCATATCATAAACCTGCCAATTTGTTCCATCATAACGTACCATTCCGGCAGCGGTAGAAATCCACAATACACTATTCAAAGTGTCAGCAGCAATTTCTGTTCCTGTTACACTAGCAATAATTCCAGAATTGCTTTGATCAAACAACTGAATGCTATTATCAAAAATATTTATTCTATATAATCCATGGTTCGCGTTGCCAAACCAAATGTAATTCCCCATTGACACACCTTTCGCATATATTAAAAATGCGTCCGGCTCTAAAGCTGGTGGGTCAATTTTTTGCCATTCCCCATCGGAATACTTTGCAATATAACCTCCAGTGAAAACCCATTCATTTGATAAACGATCCACAATAATATTTTCTACTCCGTATTTATCTAAAGGTGCATTGGCTGAATTAAAATATTTCCATCCCGGCCAATCCTTATGCACCGGCGGGTCTCTCCTGCACTCCGAAAGAAACAGGTTGAGAAAAGAAATAAGTAAAACAGAAAATATAATGTGCTTTTTCATTGACCAAGAAAATCAATACTATTTATTCTTCAATTTCAATTCTTCAATTTCTTTTTTCATCCCCTCGTTTTCTTTCTTTAATTGCAACATGTATAAAGTGAGTTCTTCCAACTTCGCCATCAGCATCACATCATCCTGCCCGAGATCAACCCCGTTTGCTTTTACTTCTTTTTCACTTGCTACACCGGGCAAATGGCCGGTAGAGTCAATGTATTTCGCAACTGAATCCAACGGCATGAGATGATAGCCCGGTGCGAGAACTGAATCGGCCCAACTGTTCATCGTTACATTTGCTTTCTGGCAAACGATTCCTCCGTTCACAGTTAGCAATGTAGTTGCAAGATCAAACGGCCCGCCCGCCTGTGTTTTTGTTCCAATGATCACGCGCCCGTCTGCGCGCAGAAACATGCGCGTGTTATCCTGCATGTTCTGATCCGTTAGATTTTGTGTTCCTCCTCCTGATGTTGGCACACCAATGAAACGTAATCCTCCGCCAATATCATTCAGCAATACAAATCCACCATTGCCCGCGCCATTGCCATCCGATTTCCAGTTTCCGCTTTGATCGCGTGACGCATTGAACCCAATGTAAGAACTGCTGAACGTGGAAGCAACCAATGGCGCTTTCCCGAAATTTAATTTTGAGTAGGATTCGCCGATTTGTAATTCTGATTCGGGAATGGACGTAGAAATTCCAACATTTCCTGATGTGTTTGATGACGCAGATGGCCCTACAAAAAAACTCGGTACTGTAGAATTGAATCCGATCATCAATGAATTCGGTTGATTGTTTATTAAAGTTCCCGCACTGCTAAGCGGCCCGCTTCCTATAACTATTGCATGATCTGCATTCGAAGCGGTTTGAAGATTTGTTCCGATGGCAACTGATCTCGATCCAAACGCATTAGAGAACGGAGAGCCAACGACCATTCCTTTTACCGAACTGGAATTAAATATTTTTGAATTCACATAATTCAGATACAAAGTGCTGTCACCAAATTTAATTATACTGTCGCCCGGCAATCCTAAAATCCGCTCCACATATATTTTTCCGCTCACTCTTTCATCTCCATTCACATCTAATTTATACAGCGGATTTAAATTTCCGATTCCAACTTTGCCGCTGTTGCCCGCATTAAGAATTGTATTTCCCTGCGTGTATGCAGATGCGCTTTGAATTAAAAGATCATTTGAATTCGTGTAAAGTTCGTTTTGCGTTCCGGCAGAAATTACAAGGTTGTTGTTAATGGAAATTTGACTCAGACTCCTGATCGTATCGGCCTGCACTTTTGTTGTAAGCACGAGTCCCGAAGCAAAAATATTTCCGGAGAAATGCGCATCGCCATTTACATCAAGCAAATATCCGGAAGACGGAGATGAAGTTCCTATTCCAACTGTTCCTGAATTTGTGTTGTAAATATTATTTCCTGAAAACGCCCATCCACTAATGGAAGAAATATTTTTAAAAGTTCCGTCGCCGCTCAAAACCTGGTTCGTGTCATTCGTAAAATTCGTGCGCGCTAAATTTCCATTCACATCGAGTGAAACAAATCCGTTTCCTGCGCCCACGAGATTGTACACGCGTAAGGTGCCCGCGCTCGTGATCGTCATGCGCGCGATGTTGTTTGTCCGGAAATTTATATCTGCAGAATTTGCAGCGCCAAAAAAATCTGCCGTGGAAATATTATTTCCATTCGTTGCCCACTTGGTTCCCGACTGAGCAGAGAGATTTACAGCGAAATTCATTATGAAAAAGATAGAAAGAATTTTTGAAATATTTTTCATGAGTGGAGGTTTTGCAGGGCAATTTACCCCCCCCTCCTAATAAAGCAAGAAAAAAGTCAATTATTCGACGAAGCGGGAAATTGATGTGATGAACTTGCGCTCCAAAAAAAACGCTTGTAAAAAATTTTTACTTCGCACAGCTATAAATTCCTGCAAATCACCAATGAATTTTTGATTGCTGCATTTACCTAACTTTGTTCCCGTTATGCAGATACAAGTGTTGAAATCGAAAATTCACCGGGTGCGTGTTACGCAGGCCGATCTGAACTACATTGGCAGTATTACGATCGATGAAGAACTGATGAATGCGGCGAATCTTATTGAGAACGAGCAAGTGCACGTTTTGAATTACCGCAACGGAGAACGCATTGTAACTTATGTGATCAAAGGAAAACGCGGAAGTGGAGTGATTTGTCTCAATGGCCCTGCTGCTTTAAAATTCAATCCGGGTGATGATGTGATCGTACTCTCTTATGCAGTGATGGAATTTGAAGCGGCGAAAAAATTCAATCCTGTTGTGATTTTTCCGGACACGGGAAACAACAACAAACTTAAATCCTGAAAATTGAATCAGAAGCTCAAGCAATTTCTCCAGTTCATTGTCTTTTTCGGACTGGGTGTTGGTTTGATGTATTGGCAGTTCAGCAGATTTAAACCGGAAGAGAAAGAACAATTTTTTACTGCACTTAAAACGGCGAATTACGGATGGTTTGCAGTCGCGATCATTATAGGCGCGCTCGCACACCTGAGCCGCGCGATGCGATGGAAACAAACGCTTCTTCCGCTCGGGCATAAAGCAGGATTAGGAAGCCGGTTTTATGCGGTGATGATCGGCTATCTCGCGAATTACGGAATTCCACGTTCGGGAGAAGTGATTCGTTGCGGCGTATTGAAAACGTCGGATGATGTTCCATTTGCAGAATCATTCGGCACGGTGATCGTTGAGCGCATCGTGGATATGGTTTGCCTGGGAATTGTTTTTCTGCTCGTTCTCATTCTTGAATTTTCACAACTGAGTTCGATGTGGGTCGAATACATCCGGACGCCGGCGTTGAACTGGTTCGGCCATCTTTTTCAGAATAAAACTTTGTTGATCATTCTCGCTGCAGGAATTATTCTTCTGGTCGTCTCTATTTTTATTTTCCGTAAAAAGATCAGCAGCGGTATTCGTAAAAAAGTCAGCGGTTTTTTCAATGGATTTAAAAACGGTTTGCTCACAGTTAGAAAACTTCCGTCGCCCGGAATTTTTCTCTTTCATACCATTTTCATCTGGTGCGGATATCTTTCATCTCTTTACGTTTGCTTTTTCTGTTTCCCGACAACGAGCGGACTGAGCATTCACACGGCGCTTGTATTGCTGCTTTTCGGCACTTTCGGTGTCATCTTCACACCTGGTGGAATAGGAATGTACCAGATAATCGTAACAGGCGTGCTTATCGGGATCGCTCCTTCTTCTCAGCCAGATGCGCCGGCATTCGCATGGTTGAGCTGGGGCGCACAGGTAGGAACAGTACTGTTGTTCTTCGGGATTTCTGCAATTTTAAGAAACACTTTAAACCGCTCAGTGAAATGAATGCAACGGAAATAATCGCTTCAAAAATTCATACGCCGGGTTCCATCAAATGGAAAATTGCGCAGCTGCATTTTTTCGGGAAGAAGATCGTTTTCACCAATGGCTGTTTCGATATTGTTCATCTCGGGCATGTCGATTATCTCGCAAAAGCTGCGGAGTGCGGGATTTTTTTCATTGTGGGAATGAACAGCGATGCAAGTGTGAAATTGCTGAACAAAGGAATGAATCGCCCGCTGCAGGATGAACATTCGAGGTCAATGGTGATCGCTGCAATGGAATTTGTGGATGCAGTTATTTTGTTCGACGAGGAAACTCCATATCAATTAATAAATTTCATTCAACCGGATGTTTTAGTGAAAGGCGCCGATTACGATGCTGCCGAAAAAGATGCGAAGAATAAAAAATATATTGTGGGTTCCGATCTTGTGCGTGCCAATGGTGGAGAAATAAAAACGATTGAATTTGTTGAGGGCTATTCTACGAGTGCGATAGAAAAAAAAATATCAGGAAAGTAGTTTTTGTCATTGGTCATTAGGTTCTTGTTTAAATAATAATACTAATGACCAATGGCTGATTAACCAATCACCACCTTCACATTCTTTATCATTTTCGCCGCTTCCGTTAATTCGAAAATTCTTTGCGTGCTGAAGATGATCATTTGTCCTGATCTCATTTTTATGTGCAATGCGTCGTAACCTCCGTATAAATACATTTTATAATTTCTGTTTACGCGTACAGAAAAGCCACCGTATTTGAAAGTGCGGAATGGCCCATTCAGATTTCCGATCATGATCTCTTCGATTTCCGTATTGTGAATAATATGTTCTGCAGATCGTGCATTGGTCGTGTACGCGATCCCTTCTGAAGTGATTGTGAACCGGAGAGAAAGTTGCGTAGAGATAATGAGGAACACAATGGAGATGATAACCAGAGGAAGTTCCGGGATATAGAGGAATGGATTTTTGATCACGAAAAAATTCACAGCAGCAAACGCAATACTGAATGCGAGTACAAGGATGAAAATTTTCGGAATGACACGTGAAGGTTGCTGGAATTCCTCGAAAATTATTTTGTCCGTCATAGGAAATGGTGCAGGTGAAATCTAAGGTAGAGAATATACTGTCATTGGTTAATATTCATTTGTCATTGGCCAACTGACCTTGGGAATAAAACTTTAGAATAAAAACACTTCACCCAATGACAAATGACAAAAATATTATTGCGGCTGATACCTTCGGTTTATCAAGCGGGATTCATGTGCGGAGAAGAAATATTGCCACAGCTGTTCACGGATTAGCCACAGATTTTCGCCGGCCCAACCACTGACTATTGGCCAATGACCACATCTTCTTCAGCAATTAATTTTTCTCCGCGGTATTTTCTCAGGATCTGCAGAACAGTGAGCACATCTTTCTGGCAATAGGTAACAATCCGATCGAGATTTTTTTCTTCGTAATAAACTTTTGCCACCTGGCTTCCGTCAATATCATCTTTGGGAGTCGGGATTCCGAAAAGATTCGCAAGCACATTCAGCGAAGTATGTGATTTAAAATCGCCGAACTTCCACATTTCCATCGTATCGAGAAAAGTGGTTTCCCACGGTTTTTTTCCGGAGACATCAAGCGCAAGCGGAAGATCGATACCCTGCACGACCATTCTCCGCGCGATCCACGGAAAATCAAATTCCTTCCCGTTATGCGCGCACAGGCGATGGTCGGGCCGCGAAAAATGTTTGTTGAGCAGTGCAGCGAAGTCAAGAAGAATTTTTTTCTCATCATGATCCGCGAATGACTTGATGCGGAAAGATTCTTTTCCATCGACGCGTTTTAAAAATCCGGCGGAAATACAAATGATCTTTCCGAACTCTGCATAAATGCCGGCGCGATCGTAAATTTTTTCCGGCGTATCGTTCTCTCCTTTCGAAACAGCAACTGCTTTTTTCTCCCAGAGTTTTTTCCAGTTTTCCGGAACAGCATTATAATTTGCATAAGCAGGAACCGTTTCGATGTCGAGGAAGAGAATGTTTTCTAACTGTAGATTATTGTACATCGGAAAAATTATTGAACGTTGATTTCAGATTGTTGTTTGGTGCAGACACTGCAAATCTACATTCAACAATCTATAATCAGCAATTTATCTTAGCATGACTCCTTCCACGTTCAGCAATGGAATTTTAGTGAAATGTTTTTCGTTAATGGTTTCGGGAAGAAAAATATATTGCTTGTCGTAGATCTTTCCATCAATATAAAAACTCACCCAGTATTCATTCGTGAGGCCGAAAGTATTTTCCATGATCGGCTCCACGCGCGTGAACTCGAGCGCAGGTATTTCCTCGAAGTAATGCCGAAGCGTAGAAGTTTTTTTCACTTCGCCATTCAACTCTCCGTATCCTTTTGAAGAAACGATCACATTTTTTATAGGGACAATATGAAGATTCACCAGGAAAACATTCCAGACATTTTCTCCATTTGCTTCTTCGAGCACAACCGCCAGCGCGAGATCTTCAACTTCGGGACGATCAATATCTTTTTTCATCGGGAACGAATTGCGCTAATATACGAATGGAAGACGGAGGATTTCACTCTTTCACATAATTGAAATCAGTCCATTTTTATTCGTACATCCGTAAAGCGGCATCAAGATAAAAATGCGCATCGGGTGGAAGTTCATTGGCAATAACCGGAAGTCGTTTCATTCCGAGACGAACAATAATCATATCCATATCAGGAATGCAGATCACATATTGTCCGAGAATTCCACGCGCATAAAAAACAGGATGGCCTTTGTATTCCGGAAGCAGCCACCAGAGAAATCCATAATCGTCTGCGGGTTTTCCATTGGTATTTTTTGTTCCTGTGGGGTGAACGGAAGCAAGCGCATACCATTCCGGGACAATTTGTTTTCCTGCCCATCTACCACTGTCGAGATATAATTTTCCTAATCGTGCAAAATCGCGCGCGTTCGAATTCAGGCAACAGAAAGCTTTTTCATTTCCATTCTCATTATCGAGCGACCAAAATGCATTGTGCTCGCATCCCATCGGGATCCACAATTTTTCCGAAGCATAATCCGCAATTGTTTTCCCGGTTGCTTTCTGCAGGATGAACCCGAGTAATTGGGTGTTGCCGCTGAGATAAAGAAAATTTTCTCCAGGAGTTGCGTTCAGTTGCGTGTACGCGAGCGTGAGTGCGCGCAGGTCGCTCCCGTAATATGCTTCCGCGGGATACGCGAGGGGGCTTACATAATTCTCATCGAAATTAATTCCTGAACTCATCTGTAAAAGATTTTTTATCGTGATCTTTTTTCGATCGTCGTTCGCAAGTTCAGGAAGGTAATTTGCAGCGGGTTCATCGATGCTTTTTATTTTTCCGTCTTCGAGCGCGCAACCAATGAGAATACTGATGACGGTTTTCGCCATCGAAAAAGAATTCGTGTACGAGTGGTTGGTGAATTCTCCCCAATACTGTTCGCAACGGATGCTGTCGTTTTTAATAATGAGAAATGCGCCCGTCTGTATGTCCGTCATTTTTGCGAGGAGATCGGAGGGAATTTCTTTCTTGTTGTAATCTTTTCCTATCGGCCACGGTTGCGGAATCCCATTTTTCACTTCGCGATTATCGAAGATTTTATACTCCATTGCCGAAGGGCCGTTCCTTCCGCGGAGATACGTATTCCAAACTGCCTTGTACAGGTAAAATCTTCCGCTGAAAAGAATGAACAGGTTTGCCGCGATGAAAATGAAAAGAAAGAAATAGCCGAAGCGTTTGAAGAATTTTTTCATAATGGAAAACCGGGAGCTATCTCATTAAACGTATTCCACCGGTAAAGGTTGTAATGTGAAATCAACTTCAATCAATGCTCAACAAATTGCATTGCGGTGGGAGGCACTTTTCCCGGCTTGAGTTTTTCTGTATTACGAAAATATTTATCGGCAGACTGTTTCATTTGCGTCAACGTGCGTTCGCAGATCACCACATCAGAACCGGCCGCGTTGCCTTTACCGCTATTTGCATTTTTTTCGGATTCAATAATAAGATTGTAATAGAATAAGCCGAGATCATAATTGTAAGTCACATTCGAGCAATCGAGTGTTACCGCCCTGCTATAACAATATTCTGTATTGGTAAACCATCTGCAGCGGTCAGAACTTTTCCTGAGGGCGATCAGTTCTGAATCGCAATTACTTCCTGTTTCAAAATATAAACGCGCATAATTTTTTCTTGTAAAATCGGTGGTGTCAATTCCGCGCATGGTGTTCCAGTCAAAATCGATTGCATTGATCTCAAAATTTGTATTCATCGTATCGCACGGATGTCCATTCTGAAAAAAGGCGACGAAGAAATTGAAATGCGTAAGCGCAAAATTATTTCTGAACCGTTCATCAGCAGGCCAACGTTCTATTTCCAGGAGATAGAGGTAACTCTGCAAATGAAAAGCTTCTATGCCCGTTTGTTTGAACGAAGAAGTAAGCGGATCGGCATTGAAAAAACAAATCGTATAAATATTGTAAAGTTTGTACTGAACGTCAATTGATTTTGAAGGGCTGGCAAGCATGATCTTCCAGTACTCCATTATATTTTTTTCAAATTCCACCGTATCGTGTTTCATATCCTGAATACTGTTCTCGTCAAAATATTTATTGGCATCGGCAGTTGCTTTTCGTGTCCACGATCCACACGAAGTATCCGTCTCAGCGCAGGGATCGATCAGGGATAAATATTCTCTTAAGCGTTGATCGATCGAAAGGAGATGCGCGTGAAATGCTTTTGACATTGCCTTACTTCTTTCCGCGTCGCCCATTGCAGGAACTGCCACATCGTGCCCGATATTTTCCAGGTACATCGAATCGAGAGAATGGTATTCTGATTGTGCCTGAACTGTAAAATAATTCAGCGAGAAGATCATTGATAAAAAGAAAAAATGTTTTTTCATTAGAGAAATATTATCATTCAAATTACCACGGAACTTTTTCGCCGGCAAGTTCACATTCAAATTCCAGTTCAAAATATTTTTTCAGTTTTTCCTTCACGTCCTCCATGTTCACTTTATTTCCCAGTTCTTTTTCCATTGAGGTAACTGCTTTGTCGGCGATTCCACAAGGAACAATGCGATTGAAATAACTGAGATCGGAATTTACGTTGAGCGCCCACCCGTGCATGGTCACCCATCTGCTTGTGCGCACACCCATTGCGCAGATCTTGCGCGCGGTTCGGCCCGGCTCACCGCCGGCAAGTTCAGTGTGCGGATCGAGCCACACGCCTGTGTATCCTTCATAGCGCTCGCCTTTCAATCCGAATTCTGCAATGGTTTTAATAATGACTTCTTCGAGCGTGCGCAGGTAACGGTGAATGTCGGTGAAAAAATTATCGAGATCGAGAATGGGATAACCTACAAGTTGCCCCGGCCCGTGATAAGTGATATCGCCCCCGCGATTTATTTTATAAAATGTGGCGCTCATTTCTTCAAGCTGTTTTTCATTCGCCAGGAGATGTTGTTCATCGCCCGTTTTGCCCAATGTAAAAACATGAGGATGCTCGCAGAAAATAAGATGACTTTGTGTTGGAATTATTTTTTCCTTAGCCGCATCGCGATTTAAAATTTTCTGATCGGCAATTTCTTTCAACAGCTCTTCCTGAAGATCCCAGCACTGCTTGTAATCGATGAGATGAAGATCGTGGAAGAGGACTTTGATCATGAGTTATGGGTTATGAGTTATGAGTTCCCATTGGTCTCAATACTCATTACTTTTTAGAGAGTTCGCCTTTCAGAAAATTGATCACGTTCACTTCCATATCATCCACGCCGCGGAGTTGGGCGAGAAAAACGGAGGCCCAGTCGCCGAGATGAATGAGATAAAGTGTTTTTTCTATCTGCGAATTTCCTTTGGAAAAAATTTCTGTGAAATGCGGAGTACGTTTGCTGATGATCTCTTTGTTGAGTTCGATGCGATGATTATTTCGTTCAAATTCTGTGGGATCGCGGAAAAGCACAACCGCAATATTCTCATTGCCGCCGGCCCATCCCACGAGTTCATTGTGATTCATTTCGGGAATGACATGATGCCAGCACAACACTTTTGCATTCTCATTCAGTTGCTGGCGAAAACGAATGGCAACTCCTTCGTAATACGTAGTACAGTAAATGACCGGCGTTTTTCCGTGAAGATCTGCCGCCAGTTTTTTTGCGATCTGCTTTATGGAATTCTCTTCTTTTTTCAGCAGCACAACAGAATTTTCAAGATCCGCAACAGAATTTTCCGGGAGCAATTTATAATTTATAAAAAGGAAAATAAGTTGCACGAGCGAATAACTGAGGCACGCACGCGGAGGCATTCCCGCGGGAATGATCACATGATCGAGTTTTTTTTCTTTTGCAAGTTGTTCCACTTTCCCGCCCGATGTGATGCAGAAAATAGTTGCGCCTTTGTTGAGCGCAGCATGCATGCACGCCAGCGTTTCTTCTGTATTTCCCGAATAAGAAGAAATGATAACCAGTGAATCACGATTGATGTAAGACGGAATGGAATATCCTTTAGTTGCATTCACCGGAACACCGGCATGACTGAATGCCAATTCAGAAATGATAGTTCCTCCAATGCCCGATCCACCGAGTCCGCAAATGAGCACATTTCCAACGGGTTCTTTTGTTTCAGAAATTTTTAAATGCTTCCCGATAGCAATGGCTGCTTCGATCTGGGCGGGAAACTGCTCAACAAGATTTTTCATTTCCATCATTGACAAAAAGGAAGGCGAAGTTAATAAATTGTCATTGGCCAATGGTCATCAGGGCTTTTGTTATGCGCCATTTTTGTCCATCCTTCGTTGCATTTCTTGGCCGTAGTCGCTCCACTATGGCCTGCAAAATGCGTCTCGGCTGAACAAAAATGGCATCATAACAATTCCAAAAAATGAATTTTAAACAGCCTCTTAACCAATGACTATTTATTATTCGACCGAATTCTGTCTTGCTTTTGCAGCATCAACTATTTTCTGCTGTGCATCGAGTTCTGCTTTCTTCTTCGCCTGGTCGTCATCATTCTGTTTCAGATCGTCCTGCGCTTTTTTGATTTTCGCCTGGTAATTGGTGATATCGTCGTTGAGTGATTTGCTTTTCTTTACGAGATCATCCTGGTCCGACTGAATTTTTTCAAGTTTTTTCTGTTCTGCGGCAACAATATCGTCGTTCGCATCTTTGGTCATTTTTACAGCGAAATCTTTCACGATCTGTTCGGCTGCTTTATAGGAAGTGGAATTGGAAGAAGAGGAAAGCCAGGTTTCACCAAGAACAAAACCTACGATGAACTGGGTTTCATTATCATCTTTTCCTTTTTCCGTGCGCGCATACACGTCGCAGGTATTGTCGCTGATGTCTTTGATGAGTGCGTTGTCGGCAAAAATTTCATCCTTGCCGCTCACCTTCGCATTGTAATCTTTCATCTTCGAACGCCATTTGCTCATGATGTCATCTGCTTTCGCATCGTAAACGGAAACAACGAGACAGTTGTGCGATCCGCCGCCGATACTCATATTTTTTTCATCGACAGAGATCTTGATCTTTTGCGCGGAAAGCCCCAGTGTAAAAAGGATCATCGCGCCGAGGAGTAGTTGCTTTTTCATGATGTTATGATTTGTGTGTGATTTCTATCTCAAAAGGTACGCCATTTTCGTACTCAGTGTTCATCCACTTCCGAAACTCCTCCCGACACAATGAACTTCATCGCTTCAGTAGCAGGAATATTCAGCGGTTTGATGTTTTCTTTCGGCACAATGAGCAAGCGGCCGGAAATAGAATACGACATTGGAACGTAAACGGCCACAAACTCTTTTTCTATTCCGAGTTCATGCAGATCATCGTCCGTTATAAAACCGATCTCGCGGATATTGTTTTGCGCGTTGGAAGTGATGAGTACCGGTTGACTGAATCTTTTTTTATTCCCGATAAAAGCGGTCGTAAAATCTTTTACCGGCGAATAAATATGTTTTACAAATGGAATACGTTCAATGACTTTGCCCGATTCTTCGAGGAAGAATTTTGCGATCACATTCGAAGTGAATATTCCGACCACTAAAATAAAAAGCAGGATGACGCCGGTTATGAGGAACGGGTCGGCGTATTTATTCACGATCACATCAAGTTTTCCGAAAAGATCGCGTAACCAAATGAAAAGTTTGTAGAGAACGAGAATGGTTATTGCCGAAGGAACAAGAACAATAAGCCCCTGTATAAAATAGCGAAGGATATTTTTCATGGCTTGAAATTACGACATTACTTCAGTGGAAAAATCAGCAGGAATCAGCTTACAGGTTTTGAATACTTTAACAAATTCTCTCATCCGGCACCCTATGCCCGATCCGTATATGGAGTAAGTTTATACCAATGAAATACGCTGCTGTCATCTTCGCTTTTTTCATCGTCCTGCTTTCGGCAGCACCGGCGGCCGAACACATTTATTCGGCGTTATCTCATCATGAAAAATGTCATTCGCATTGTTGCATGGCGGCTCATGAAAAAATTCCGGCCAAGAAAAATAATTCCTGCAACAACATGAACGGTTGTAATCCGTTACAGGGTTGCTGCTGCTGTTCCTGCGCAGTTCCCACTTGCTGCTCGGCTGATATTATTCTGAAAACAACTTTGATCTTCCATGTAGAAATTTTTTCTGCATTCCTTTCCACCTACTCTTCTTCGTGCTGGCAACCGCCCGAAATGGCCTGATTCACTTTCAGAATTATTTTCAAGTCAATCAATCCTTTTAAAAAAACGAAAAATGAAAAACATTCTTTTCGGCGTTGCTGTTGCATTATTGTCAACAAGCGCCATAGCGAATACAGGCGGACATTCCCTCCTGAAAAAATCTCAACAGCAAACTACAGCTTCCTGCTGCTGTTCATGTCCTGAATGCGAAGGAAAATGTGATAAGAATTCCTGCGCAAAAATGGACTGCTGCAAGGACAAATGCACCAAGGGCGATTGCAAAAACAATGGCTCGTGCAAAAGCAAATGTTCGAAGTAAAATAAAGTAGCATTGTGAAAAGTCTCCTGTGAAAACAGGGGGCTTTTTTTACGAAGTTGTTTTCTCAGAAAACTATTTTGAATAACAGCGGCCTCGATGGAGTGGCGTCGTTTTCAAATGGCGCCGTCTGAAGATTCAGAAAATAAGTTCCGTCGTAAACAGAATTCGGAACGTAAATGAATTCGGTGATCGTGCGTTGAAATTGCGTGTGGTGCGGATATTCCCAGAAGGCATGATGCGCAAGTAATTTTCCCCCGTCCACTTCTTTATCAATAGATGGAAGATCGATGAGAAGATGATCCACTTTTTTTTCGGCAAGATATTTTGCAGCATCTTCAGCAACAAAAGGCGGATTTGTATCCGACCAGTTCATGGAAAGTTTCAGTTCAGGATTTGCAACGGTGCGAATGACCACCGCCTGCGGGTCTTTTCCTTCGAGTAATTCTTCCAGTTGTTTTCTTGTGATGATGTGATCGCCGGTTTCATTTTCTTCCGGCAAAATGGTAATGAGCTCGGCGAGAAAAAAATAATTTTTCAGATGTTCATTCACATTATAAATTTCCTGCGCGATGTGGCCCACGCATTCCGTGTGTGTACCGTGCGCGTGCGGATTGAAAAAAATATTCCTGAAGTTGACGGATCCTCCCTGTTTCACTTCACCTATCCAGTCTCCATTGCGCACCGCTTCTATCTTCATCGCATCGGCATACCACGCACGCGCGCTGTGCTCGTTCATCGGAATTGAAATATCGATGGGCTGTGAAAGATCCGTTCTGAAATTTTTTCCCTTATGATTGATGGTGGCGAACATAGCGGAGATTAACGCAATAAAAATAATTTTCCCGAATCATAACAGGGCTTGTAGAAAACTAAGGTAGGAAATTCCAAAAATCAGACCCTAAAGAGGTCGGCAGCTATATGATCGGCGAAAAGGCGCCCGTTTTCAGTGAGTATATAATTGTTGTCGGTTAATGCCACTTTCCCTTCTTTTATCCAGCGCTGAATATTTTTTTCAAAAATTAACACGACTTCTTTCCCCGATCTTTTCTCCAGTTCCTGAATGGAAATTCCCCACATGGTACGGAGCCGTGTAAGAACGAATTCATTGAATGCCGATCTTTCAGAAAGTATTTCCTCTTCAAATGTTCGTTCATTTTTTTCTACCCGTGAAATATATTCTGCGTTGTTGGAGATATTCCATCTTCTTCTTTTGCCGTTAAAACTGTGTGCAGAAGGTCCGATGCCCAGGTATTCTTCCCCGAACCAATAACTGCTATTGTGTTTTGCGATGAAATCTTTTCTTGCAAAATTGGAGATCTCATAGGGAATGAAGTTGTTTTTTTTCATCACATCCAGCAAAATACTAAAATGTTCTGCGGCCACCGCTTCATTTACCGGTTCAGCTTTTCCTGTTTTAATAAAATGTGCCAGCGCTGTTTTCGGCTCAACGGTCAGGCAATAGGCAGAAATATGCTGAACACCGGAAGCGATTGCTTTTTCAATATTCGATCTCCAGGCTTCATTATTCATTCCGGGAATTCCGTAAATGAGATCGATCGTAAGATTTGTAAAACCTGTTTCCTGCGCACGTCGTATTACGCGTTGCGCATCCGCACTCGTGTGTGCGCGATTCATCATCTTCAGATCCTCATCGCGGAAAGATTGAATTCCTATACTTAACCGGTTGACCGGAAATTTCCGCAGCATGGAAAGATAAACTTCATTCAAATCATCAGGATTAGCTTCCAGCGTGATCTCGGCATTTTCCGCAATGGTAAAATTATCTGCAATGGAATGGAAAATAAGTTCAAGTTCACTTTCATTCAGTAAAGAAGGAGTTCCGCCGCCGAAATAAATACTCTTCAGTTGTTTTTCCTGCAATTCGTTTTTTCTCCAATGCAATTCATCAACCATCGCTTTCACTAATTGCGATTTGTTTTTCACATTCGTTGAAAAATGAAAATCACAATAATGACAGGCCTGTTTGCAGAAAGGGATATGGAAGTACAGATGCATGATTACGAAATACGGGGAGTACGAAATACGAAAAGTTTACTAAAAGTTACGAAATACGAAAACGCGCTAAAAATGTGTCGGTGAAAATTAATTTCGTATTCATCTGTATTTCGTAACTTTTAGTAAACTTTTAGTAAACTTTTCGTATTTCGTACTCTATTCAACTTCTACCGCAATTATTTTTCCAACGAGCGGATCTTTCGGATACGGAATATATCGCTGATCGTAAGGTGCGGGTACCCACCATTCGGAATCGTGAAATTCCTGTGAGACCACCACCACCATTTGATTATCGGGAACAACAGTTACGGTATTATCCATATAAGCGATCGGGCGCAGGTGTTCTTTATCGGGGCCTATCTTCCAAATGATGTGATCGGGAGTCCATTCGAATTCGTACCAATAAAAAGGCCGCTGAAATAATTCATTGTCATTCTCCGCATCCTTGATCGTTAATGCCTGGTACCAACTGTCCCATCGATGCAGATCGAAATTCATATCATTCCACGTGAACGGCATAACGCCAGTGACAAATTTTTTCGGTTGGCGACAGGCAAGATCCCAGTTCGTACACGCTACCGCAATATTATCGGTAACACCAATGTAATCATCTTCGGGTTGTGCATTCTGTCCGTAAGAAGTGGCCGGCCAGTTCTTCGATGACTTCACCATTTCAAAATCAATTTCGGAATAACTCTGCAGATCTTTTCTTTCCGCTTTTTCTTTTCGCATATCATTTCGTGGAATATATCCTCCATCGCAACCGCCTCGATTATTCCATTCTGCTTCTTCCTGATTGAGCATCCACACCGCATTTGTCAAACCATCCCACACATGATCGGCGCTGAGCAATTCAGGAAATTTCACGCACACATCCACTTTTCCATAGGTAAACCCGATGCGCGAACGCACACCTACATTTTCTTTCCGGTAAGGCATTTCTGTATTTCCCGGATTCATCAGCGAAATAAAATCATGCTGTGGATCTGCCTGCACCGTTTCGCACGGGCGGCGTGAACCGTGAATAAAATCCTGCAACAATTCTTTGCTGTGATCTCCGTAATGAAAATAAACAGGATCGCCGGAATATTTTCCTTTATTCACATCATACATTTCTCTTGTATAATTATCTTTCACCACATCGTAAGCGAGCGGGATAGTTGGCATAATGTGCGAGCGATCTTCATTATAGAAATACTGTGAGAACTGCGCATCGCGGAAAAGAAGAGAATCCATTCCGCACGTGGGACAATACGAGATCGTGTCGATACCGCTTTGCGAAAATTCAAACGGGCTGACATAAACTCCTCTTCCGGGTTGAAGTTTTGCTTTCACATTCAATTCTTCCTTCGCCACAGAAACGCTCAATGCTTTATCGATGCCGCCTTCTCCATAGAGAAAATAATAAAACGGGTTGATGAATCTTCCATCTGCTTCACGCTGCGTAATATTTTTTACTGAAACAGGAATTTCTTTCAATCCCGATTCAGTCGTTACTACGAGCATAAACTTATAATTTCCCATTCGTGGATTTCTTTTCCAGCGTTGATTGATCTTCTGAAATTTTCTTGCATTCTGGATCTGCCAGACCGCATCGCGGAAAACCTGTTGTTCAACGGAACAACCATTCTCTTTTGATTTACGATCCATCCCCTTCATCCATCCGGGTTGGGAGCGAATGTAATTCACCATGTTGGCGATCTTTACAGAAGAAAGTCCTGAATGATCATCTTCGCCGAAATAAATTTCTTCATTGCGCGGGTTTCCTACTATGCTGAATGAATCGGTAATAGTCGCTTCCTGCTGGAAACCAAGCGCAGAAGTTTCTTTGAAACCGGGATCTGTTTCGCCCCAGCTTCCGTAAAAATTCCTCGTGGCAAGATTATTCTCATATTTAAATCCATTCTTCACTTCATATTCACAGAGTTTGTAGCTTTCGTCCTGGTAATAGATCTTGTAATAATATTTCGTGGAAAGAAAATTTTTGTTCTTCAATTTAAACGAGAAAGAAAATTTTCCACCGGGAAGTTGTTTCACCGAAGGAAGGACGATCCCGTCGTGAACTGCATCCGTCAGATCGACCGTGATGCTTTTGTTTTTATCATTTAAATTATTGAGCGAATGAAAATCACTCACTTCAAATCCATAGCAATAATTGATAAAAATAGAGTAACCGCCGTAGAGAACAGCAGCGAGAATCAGTAGCCGGAATATTTTTTTACGCATGGAGAATGGAGCACGAAGTTAAGGAATAAGAATTGCTATTTCTTTTCTCTCCATAACAAACTCCCGTCGCCATAACTGAGAAAACGAAAATCATTGGCAAGCGCATGATCATAAATTTTTTTCCAGTCTTCACCCACGAATGCAGCAACCAGCAAAAGCAAAGTACTTCCCGGTTGATGAAAATTCGTGACGAGTCCATTCACCATTCTGAATTTGTATCCCGGCGCAATAAGCAGTTGTGTATAACCGTTCAATTCCTTTTTATTATTCTCACGCATCCAGTCGAGTACTGCGCGCAGGGCTACAAGCGCGGGAATTTCCGTTTCATTTTCATACGGCTGCCACTGCGAAACAAAAAGTTCGTGATGAAATTTTCCCGGTTCAAGAATAAGTTGGCGCCCAAACCAGTAAATACTTTCGAGCGTGCGTAACGAAGTTGTTCCTGCGGCAACAATATTCCCGGAATGAAATGAAATAATTTTTGAAAGCACTTCTTCATTCACAGTGATCATTTCACGATGCATTTCATGACCGCCGATGGTTTCCGATTTGACCGGTTTAAAAGTTCCCGCACCAACATGAAGAAGAACATTCGCCGTTTCAATTTTTTTATCGTGAAGGCGTTTAAGAATATTTTCTGTGAAGTGCAATCCTGCCGTGGGCGCTGCTACCGAACCTTTTTCATTGGAGAAAACAGTCTGGTAACGTTCGGCGTCTCCTGCTGCTTCTTCACGATGAATATACGGCGGCAACGGAATTTTACCGATCGTTTCGAGAATTTCTGCGAAGGAAATATTTTCATCCTTCCACTTCAACTGAATAATGGATCGATCCTGCTCCTGCGATAATC
Source organism: Bacteroidota bacterium (assembly GCA_016194975.1). Taxonomy (NCBI): domain Bacteria; kingdom Pseudomonadati; phylum Bacteroidota; species Bacteroidota bacterium. The sequence goes on along the minus strand of JACQAM010000016.1, from coordinate 190,002 downwards.
GCTTTGCAGACAACTGAATTTTATTTTTACTGATAAGGATCTCCGCTGTCAATTCTTCTTCAATACTCCATCTTTTTCCGTTACCGATGAATGCTGAAATATTCACGGAATTTTTTTTGTCGAGCAACTGCGGAAATGAGAGATCGGGTTCTCCTGAATCGGTGCAGAAAATTTCAACGGTCGCCCCGCTCGCGCGCTGCATATATATACGGGCGCGCACCACACGAGTGGTATTGAAAATGAGCAGTGAGCCGCCCGGAATTTCATCCGGAATATTCCGGAAAATATTTTCATGAATATTCTCCCGGTCATACACCAGCAATTTCGACTGATCGCGCCCCGGCAAAGGATGAAGTGCGATCCTTTCTGCCGGAAGGTTCCAGGAAAAATCTGAGATGATTATGCTTTTCGGATCGGTGAACATGGGGACTGCGAAGGTAATATTTTATGCAACTTTCCCTTTGCCCACAGAAGGAAGGCCAGGGCTAAAGTAGTTTTGAGCAGGTAAGAAAAACAATATCCTGAAAAACAAACGGGATGATCTTGTCGTAAGATTGTACAGGAATTCCAACTGAAATTTATCTCAACACTAAAAAAAATAAAAATGAAAAATAAATTACAACTCATAGCAGCAGGAATCGGAGTGCTGTTTTTATCTATCGGCGCACATGCGCAATGCACTCCGGGTTTCACCTGGACACAAACATCGAACAACGTGATCAATTTCACGAACACATCGACACCGAATATTGCGAATTCAACCTGGTTCAATTGGAGTTTCGGAGACAACCAGTATGACTACACGACGAATCCGGTTCATACTTACAATGCACCCGGAACATATATCGTGTGTCTTTCCATGTATGATTCGCTCAATATGTGCCAAGGGCAATTCTGCGATTCGGTCACTGTTTACGGAAATGTTCTCTGCAATCTTTCTGCATCTGCTTTCGCAACTTCCGCGGCAAGTTGTTCTACCTGTGCTGACGGATCGGCTTACGGAGTGCCGCAGGGCGGAACTGCTCCTTATACTTTTTCGTGGAGCAATAATGGAACAGGTCAGTATGCAAACAATCTTCTGCCCGGTACTTATACGTTTTGTGTCACAGATGCGAATGCCTGCACTGCTTGTGCAACTGTTACAATCCTCGATTCAACACAACAGTCCAATTGCAATGCTTCTTTCACTTTCACATTGAATGCTAATAATAACGTTACGTTCACAAACACCTCAACCGGTGTTGGCCCTCAGACAGTTTATATGTGGAATTTCGGTGACGGTAATTATGACTGGAATGCAAATACGCAGCACACCTATGCAAGTGCCGGGGGCTATAATGTGTGCCTTACAATTTATGATTCTGCAACTGCGTGTCAGAATACTTCCTGCACATACGTCAGTGTAAATGGAAATACTCTTTCCTGCAGCGCAAATTTTGTGATCTATCCCGATTCGGTGAATACCAACCAGGCGTGGGCATACAATTTATCTACCGGCGGGCCGAACATGACTTACGACTGGAACTGGGGCGACAATACCCCGCATGATTACGTGGCTTATCCTTCACACATTTACCAGTCGACGGGATCTTACAACATTTGTCTCATTGTGAATGACGCTTCCACTCAATGTTCAGATACCATGTGCCAGACGATACAAGTGGTTCGTCTCGCGCAGAGCGCACAAGGTGTTCCTTATTATGTGAATGTACTTCCAACCGGAATCCAGTCGCATGAGAAAAACAATGTGTGGAGTTTGTATCCGAATCCTGCGCAGGGGGAATTGCACATCAGAACTGATTATTCACTCGCAGGAAAAAATTACAGGATCACCGATCTTGCGGGAAGACTGATCACTTCGTCGAAGTACGACGGAAGCAGCATCGACATTTCTTCGCTGGAGAATGGAAGTTATTTGTTGCAAATGGAAAATACTTCCGGAGGATATTCTGCTCAGCGTTTTATTAAAAATTAGCCAAGCAAACGCTGATTCAAAAAGGGTTGTTCTAAAAGACAACCCTTTTTTTATTCGTTGTTGGTGTTTTACACGAAGTGGCGTCGGGCGTTATCACCCGACACAAAGCCGAGTTGTTATCACCCGACACGGGTCGGGCTAGACGATTTGCATGAAATGCATAACAGGCATTAGCGGAGTTTCATCTTTCAGATAAAATGCAGCACTGCTGTGTTTGTAATCTGAAGCTTCATCGCATAATTTTTTGCGCACAGGATTTTCGTGGATGTAATTCAATTTTATCAATAATGTTTTAGTCTTGAATAAATAAAGATCATCAAATCTATCCTGCCATACTTTCAGGACTTGTTTGCGATAAATATATTGTAGTGGAACTAAACTTTCTTTTCCCTCGACTTCACTCATTGTCCTGGTGATCTTATATGAGGTGTATTTTTTGAAATCACGCATGTATTCAATCAGTTTGTTCTCCTTTGCAAAACAGATAATGAAGTGAATATGATTCGGCATGAAAACATAGGAAATGATGTGAGCGGAATATTTAGCGTTCACAAAGGCCATTGACTGGTAAAGAATTTTCTTGTATGGTTCTTCTTCGAGAAGAGGAAGCATTTTAAAACAAGAAGTGGTAACGAAAAAGCAGGAATGATCCAGCAATTGAGTTCGGTTTCTTAATCCCATAAATAAAATTAGTAGCGTGCATATAAAATTCTAAAGAGGGTGCGAAAGTAATAGAAATATTTATTCCACAAAAATTTCTTCTTCGATGAAGCCCAATTCGCTGGTTCATGTCGGGTGATAACACCCGACATCACGCGTGATAACACCCGACATCACACGTGATAACACCCGACACCACGCGTGATAACACCCGACATCACGCGTGGTGCCACCCGACATCACACGTGGTCAAATCCATTCCTTCTCCACAATATCTCTCGCGTGATAGGTGATGATGATGTCTGCTCCTGCGCGCGCAAAGGCCGTCATGTTTTCCATCACTGTTTTCTGTTCATCGATCCATCCTTTCGCTGCGGCCGCTTTTACCATGCTGTATTCGCCCGAAACATTGTAGCACGCAACGGGAAGAAGAATTTTTTCTTTAACACGGCGAATGACATCGAGATAAGCGAGTGCCGGTTTTACCATAATGATATCAGCACCTTCATCCGCGTCGAGCAATGCTTCACGCAAAGCTTCATTTCCGTTTCGCGGATCCATTTGATAGGATTTCCTGTCACCGGATTGCGGAGATGAATCAGCAGCTTCACGGAACGGGCCATAATACGCTGAAGCAAATTTTGCAGCGTAAGACATGATCGCCGTATTCACGAATTTATTCTCATCTAATTTTTTCCGGATCGCGCCCACGCGCCCATCCATCATGTCGGAAGGCGCGACCATATCCGCACCCGCCTGTGCATGCGCGAGTGCCATCTTCGAAAGTAATTCTACTGAGGGATCATTCTCGACATAACCGTCATGAAGAATTCCGCAATGGCCGTGAGTCGTGTACGCGCACACGCATACATCCGTGATGACGTAAATATCTTGACCGAAATTTTTTTTCAGTTCGCGCACCGCATCTGCAACTATGGAATGATCGTGATGCGCCGAACTTCCGTCTTTCGTCTTTTTCTCGCCAACACCGAAGAGGAGAATTTTATTGATCCCGTTTTTCATTCCCGCTTCCACGTCTTTCAAAAGCAGGTCGATGGAAAAATGATTTATTCCCGGCATAGCATCAATGCCGTGCTTTATTTTTTTTCCGTGCGTAACGAAATAGGGATAGATGAATTGTTCCCTGCTGAGGCGTGTTTCAGCAACGAGTTCCCTGATGATGGAATTTTTTCTGGTGCGTCGTGGTCGCTGGTTCATTTTATTTTTCAGATAAAGCGTTGAAAACAGATTGGGTAAGTCCTGCATCGTCGAAGGAAGCCGGAGAATAAAAGGAATGGAAATTTTTTTCTTTCAGTGTGGTCGCGGTTGCATGACCCATGGCAACGATCTTCTGTTCCTTGCTGATCTTATTTTTTTCGAGATACGCTTCCACGTTTGACGGGCTGGTGAAAACGAGAACATCTGCGGGAGAAATATTATCTGCCGGGCGTTTTATGGTTTCATACACGATGAGATCGATCACTTGTGCAGCCGGCATTTGTTGCTGAATAGAACGCACACTTCCTTTCGCCTGTGGAAAAAGAACTTTACTTCTTCCCGCTGCTGCTGCAAATTGACGCGCCGTACTTCTCGTATCGTTTCCCCCTCCAATGAAATCGGCGCGCAGGTTGAAACGACGCAATTCTTCCGAAGTTGCTTTTCCCACCGCACCGATCTTCGTTCCGGGTTTCATTTGCACCTGTTTGAAAAAATTCCACACCGCCTGTTTGCTTGAAAAAAATATCCAGTCGGTTTCCGGAAGTTTTTTTATTTCCACCCTCCTGAATTCGACCAGTGCTTTCCCTTCGACAGAACAACCGTTCGCACACAACACCTGAAAGAAAAAATCATCTTCGCGCTGATCACGCGAAATAAATATTTTTCCCGTCCGTATGTTTTTCAGTTTCGCAACAATTTTTTCTGCAATGGTTCCCGGCTTTGTTGTTTCAGTAAATAAAACTTTCAGCGGTGTATTCCATTCTTCGGCCATAGCGGTCCAGATGCGGAAAGTTTCTTCTTCCTTCACACAATAAGCGCCGAGCGGCATGTGGCACCCGCCTTCGAAGAGTTCAAGAATTTTCCGTTCCACTTCAATGCATTCGGCAACATCGGGATGATTTATTTTTTCAAGCATCACTATGAGTCCTGCATCATCCGCGCGCGTTTGCAATGCGAGCACGCCCTGCGCAGGTGCAGGAACGAATTCGTTCGATGCCGGTTTTTCAACCACAAGATCTCCGAGGTCCAGCTTCAATCGTTCTACGCCGGCAGCAGCGAGTAAGATCGCATCGTATTTTCCTTCTTTGAGTTTATTCAATCGCGTGGGAACATTTCCGCGCAGATCTTTCAATTGAACATCGGGGCGGAATGCAAGCAATTGCGCTTTTCTTCTTGCAGAAGAAGTGCCGACGGTTGCATTTTTTTTAAAATGAAATTTTCTTTTTACATCGAATGCTTCTTTCCTGATCAGCAGTAATTCTTCCGGATCTTCACGATAAGAAACGGCGGCGACTTTAAGCCCGGAAGCAGATGCTGTTGGAAGATCTTTATGTGAATGGACAGCGAGATCGGCTTCTTTTTTCAATAATGCATCTTCGATCTCTTTTGTGAAAAATCCTTTCCCTTCCATTTTATCGAAACCGATATCCTGCACAACATCGCCCTGTGTTTTATAGATTTTTATTTCTGAATCGACACCGGTCTTCTTCAATTCATCGCGCACAAAATTTGCCTGCCACAAAGCAAGTTCACTTCCACGAGAGGCAATAATTATTTTTCGTTTCAAATCTCAAAAATATAAAATCCCAAATTCCAAAAACAAAATTTGGAATTTGGGATTTGTTTTTTTCTTTTTTATTTATTTTCAGTTTCTTCAATAAGTATCTCTCTCGCCATTTTCATCGGAACACTTACATATTTTTTCTCCACGTAGTTCAGAACCTGTTCGAGTATTTTTTTCGATTCCTCATCGAGTTGCGCGATCTCTTTTGCAAAAACGGAATTCACAGCGGTATCGCGAATCTCTTTTACCTTCTGAGGAACAGCCGCCATAGCGATCTCCACCTGACGCTGCCGCATTTCCCGGTGAAATTCAAGAATACTTTCTTCAATGATGCCCCGGCAATTTTCCATTTCTTTCCCGCGCTCCTCCAGATTTTCTTTTGCAACCTGCTGCAGATTATTCACAGCAATGAGATTCACCTGGTAATCTTCAGTGATGCGCGGATCAAGATCGTTAGGAACAGCAAGATCAATAACTAATTTCTTCGCGGTTTCGCCATTGTTCAGTGCGTGATAGATCTCGCGCGTAATCACCACATCATTCGAAGCAGTGCAAGTAACGATCACATCGAAACCTTTTTTGTAATTGAAAATATCATTCAGCGAAAACGATTCGGCAGAAATTTCTTCTGCAAGTTTCGCCGCATTTTCTAATGTGCGATTGAAGATCACGAATTTCGAGTAGCCGTGTTTTTTCAGGTAACGCGCCATTGCCGTATTCGTAACACCACTTCCGATGAGAATGAACCGCGAATCGAGATTCACTTTCAGTTCGCGCATTTTACGGTAAGCGAGTGAAACAACAGAAACAGGATTGCGTGCGATGGCCGTATCGGTATAAACTTTTTTAGCAGTCTCAATGGTTTTGCCAATGAGTAACCGGATCGAATCGCCGGAAATTCCGGAATCTTTCGCTTCTTCAAATGCATTTCTTACCTGAGTGATGATCTCGCGTTCACCCACCACCATCGAATCGATGGAAGAAGCGACGGAGAAAATATGGCGGAGGGCTTCATCACCGGAATAAATTTCGGCCGATGAAATAGCACGTGTGGTTAATGAAACGGTTTTAACAGGGAACGCAGTGAAAAATTTCCGGACAAACTTTTCATTCACTTCCTGCTCTGAAATAAAAATAAATTCCACGCGATTGCAGGTGGAGAGATACAATAATTCCTGAATGCCGAGAACTATTTTCAGTTCATTCAATACCTGGACGCGACGATCGTCCCCAAGATGAAATGCCCCGATCTCCCCGGGGCTGAAATTTCTGTGCGTAATAGCAATGATATGTGTATTCATGATTACCGTTACAAATGTCCCGAAACTATGATCCTGCATTGTCAGATTAATGTCAATTTAAGAGGAGATGAGCATAGTCATGCCAATTTATCCGTTTTAGAAAAATTACCGACTATTTGCTTTGCACTATTGTACTTTTGTGCCCGATGAAATCTTTTTTCAGAAATATTTTCTGTGCAGAACTGATCTTTCTCATGTGTGCACATCTGTATGCGCAACACGTGAATGACAGTCTCGGCAGACTTATTCTCAAAGACGCCGAGGATACAAGTAAAGTTGTGCATCTCAATAAACTTGCATGGCTCCTTCGAAGCAGCGCTCCTGATTCTGCCATGCAACTTGCAATGAAAGCACAAATGCTGGCGGTGAAACTGAATTTCGATAAAGGCGATGCTGATGCTTACAATACGATCGGCGTGATCCATTACCGCAAAGGCGAATATGCGCAGGCGGCGAGTGCACATTTCAGCGCGCTCAACATCCGTGAAATGATCGGTGATAAACAAGGTGTCGCTTTCAGTTACATCAATCTTGGCAATGTATTCAGCGATGAAGGCAGTGATTCTATAGCATTGGATAATTACCAGCATGCGTCAGAAATGCTTTCTTCCATTGGCGATGAGAAAAAAATTCCGATCGTTTATCTCGATATCTGTTCCATTTATCTTGCGGAAAAAAATTACAAAGACGGCCTCACGTATGCGTTGCGTGCACGCGATGCGGCTGTGCGCGCGCAGGACAGCACCGTGCTTGCAGAAGCGTGCAATAATCTCGGCGTTGTTTTTGACGGAAGAGAAAATTTCGCTGCGGCAATGGAACAATTCACAACAGCATGGAAGATCAGTGAAGCGCTCGATGATAAAATGAGCATGACCGATAACGCGATGAACATTGGAAATGTTTTCCGCGAGCAACACGATATTACCCATGCGCTCGAATGGCATTTCAAAGCAGAAAACATCGGGCGCTCCATTAGCTACCTCGAAGCGCTGCGCGAATTGTATGATGATCTTTCGAAAGACTACATCGCGAAAAAAAATTTCGAGGAAGCTTATGTTTACCAGGTGCGCTTCAAAGAACTGAGCGATTCTCTTTTCAACGACGAAAATACTTCTGCATTGAATTCCATCACGGAAAAATGGGACAACGACCGGAAAGAAAAAGATCTTCTTCAGAAACAGAAAGCGGATTTCGACCGGAAATTTTCTGCCATGAGATTAGAACAGGATACGTGGATCATTGCCGGCGGAACGCTCTTTGCACTGATTTTTTTCGGAATTATTTTTACACTGAGAAGAAAACTGAAAAATGCGCAACTCATTATCCTATCGAAGGAAGATGGCATTAACACAGAGTAGCGGCTGCGCGGGAATTTGCACCACTTACAAAATTTTCTTTCTTTAACACGGATCGTCGTCCTTTGCCGGGTTATTAATTCTTAATTTCATCACGCAAAAATTTCCAACGTAATGAAAACGTTTTTTCTCCTCTTCATTTTTATTTTTATTTTTTCACTCGCGCATGCTCAAATAGGTGTGAGCATTTACCCGCTCAGCAATATGGTTTCCGTTCGCTGGAACCCGGTAAAAGTAGTACGCGATTCAAGTGGCGCACGTTTTGAAACGAACTACAGGTTCCGCGCAGAACTGCGCACATCAGTGACCATCACGAATGACCGAAGAGGAACAAATGTGACGGCTCTTCCCGAACTTGGATTTTTTACGCGGATCAGAGGCAAAGAAGGAGAGCCGATGCTGCTCTCCGGGGCGGGCCTTACAATGGGGATCAGCAGGAATGGAATTGTTTCGGGTGGAATTTTCTTTCCGCTTGTGATGGAACTTCGTCCGCAGATGAAGATCACCAATCATTTTGTTTTTGATGCCGAAGCAGATGCCATGTTCACGGTGAACAGCAACAGGCAGATGTTTCATATCAGGCCGATATTTTCAGTCGGTTGGGTTTTCTGATTTCTCTTTCTTTAATGAAGAATTTTCATTCGGCGTATCCGCATTTATTACCAGCTGGTGCGTCCATAATTGATTTTCGATTATCGTCGCGCCGTCCTCAGATAAAAAGAGTTATCGTAATTAATGCTATGTCGCCTCTCCGGGTCGATTTTTAAAATGAAGCATCACCAGTTTTCCACAATTACATTTCCATTTATACATCTGACTATATTCGCAGGTACATTTTTTCATCTGTAATTTGTAATTGAATAATCGGTAATCGTAAAGTGGCTAAAATAAAATCTTCTTTCTTCTGCCAGAACTGCGGAGCGCAATCTGCAAAGTGGATCGGCAAATGTCCTTCGTGCGGAGAATGGAATACGTACGTGGAAGAAATTGTACAGAAGAGCGGCAACACACAAACATCCGGATTCGGTTCGCGCTCTACTCAACGCATACCTAAACCGGTGAAACTGTCGGAGATCACTGCCGGCGAAGAAAAAAGAATTCCTATTTACGATAAAGAACTTTCGCGCGTGCTCGGCGGCGGACTTGTTCCGGGTTCACTTGTTTTATTCGGTGGAGAACCGGGCATCGGAAAATCAACGCTCATGTTACAACTTGCCACGAATGTGAATGGATTGCGCGTGATGTATGTTTCGGGCGAAGAAAGTGAGGAACAAATAAAAATGCGCGCAGAAAGAATAGGAATAAAAAACCCGGATTGTTTTATTCTCACAGAAACAAATACGCAGAATATTTTTCAGCAGATCGCGCAGGTGGAGCCGCAGATGATCGTCATCGATTCCATCCAGACTTTACACACGGCGCATATTGAATCGTCGCCCGGGAGTGTGTCGCAGGTGCGCGAGTGCGCGGCCGAGATGATGCGCTTCGCAAAAGAATCGAACGTTCCTGTTTTTCTCATTGGCCACATCACCAAAGAAGGTTCGCTCGCCGGGCCGAAAGTTCTGGAACACATGGTGGACACTGTTCTGCAATTTGAAGGCGACCGCAATCATGTTTACCGTTTATTGCGCACTACAAAAAATCGTTTCGGATCAACAAATGAACTCGGCATTTATGAAATGCAGGGAAGTGGTTTGCGTGAAGTGAATAATCCTTCCGAAATTTTAATTACATCGCGCGATGAAAATGTGAGCGGAATTTCCATTGCAGTTTTAATGGAAGGATTGCGGCCCATGCTCATCGAAACACAGGCGCTCGTGAGTTCGGCGGCGTACGGAACTCCGCAGCGATCTTCAACAGGATTCGATTTAAGAAGATTATCGATGCTGCTTGCGGTGCTTGAAAAAAGATGCGGATTCCGCCTCGGTGCAAAAGATGTTTTTCTGAATATCGCAGGAGGATTGCGCGTGGAAGATCCGGGAATAGATCTTGCAGTGGTATGCGCCGTACTTTCTTCGAACGCAGATATTCCGGTTCCATCGGGAATTTGTTTTGCGGCGGAAGTAGGATTGAGCGGAGAGATTCGCCCTGTCAATCGCGTTGATCAGCGCATTGCCGAAGCAGAAAAATTAGGATTCAAAGAAATTTATATTTCAAAATATCATAAAGGAATAAAAAGCGATTCATTTAAAATAAAATTGAATCGTGTTGGAAAGATGGAGGAAGTGTTTGCGGGATTGTTCGGGTAGGGAAACGAATTATCCCGAACATGTTCGGGACGAATATGCGAATCATACCCGATAATTTTTTTAGCTGAATACTCTTTGAAAGTTTAAGAGGCTGTTTAAAATTCATTTTACGACGACCCCGAAGATCTGAAACAGGAAGACGACTATTACAACAAGAAGCTTGATACGGGCGATGGAGGAATAAGATGGCAGGAATTTCTTGAAATGAAAATGAGTGAGTTGTGGTAAAATAAAAATCCCCTGCCGTTCCGGATATTCTTTGGGAAACCTTCTGGCAGGGGCACAAACAGGATAGGGTCCTGCTGAGTAAGAAATGTTTTTTTATTAGCCCTGCACCATTACAGTGCAATTTTTCACTTTACCTCCCCAAATTAAAGCCAAAATCTCCTAAAAGGCAAGTTTAAACAGACTATAAGGCAATTTAAAATGACCTAATGGAAATTATTTGTTGTCTGAAGGTCGGGTAATTTTGGTGCATGCACATTGGAGAAAAAGTAAAAGCCAGAGCGAAGGAATTGAGAATTGGCCCCACGGAACTGGCGCGAAAAATTAAAACTTCGAAGCAGAATATTTACGGCATTTACACGCGCGCTTCCATTGACACCGCGCTCCTCCAGAAATTAAGTAAAGCGCTTGAATTTGATTTTTTCGCCTACTTCACTTCCGGCTCCAATCATCTCGTTCATTCTCCGCAAACAAATTATGCTAAAAAGAAAAAGAATTTTATTTCCGTCTCCGATGATGCTGCTTCGCTCCAGAAAGAATTGAATGAACTCCGCGAGAAATATGAATTGCTGCGCGCACTTTACGAAGCAAAAACAGGAAAGAAAGCGCCGGGTAGTTAGGGATTTAAAATTTACGAAGTACAATTTGTGAGATCCGGCAGATGATCGCGCCAATTATTGGTAGTGGGTCAGTTTGAAAATTCTTAGCGCCTTAGCGTCTTTGCGGTTTAATAAAAGAATGGTTTAGGAACCGCGAAGGCGCGAAGTTGAATTCGGAAAAGAGCAAACTGAGCCACTACCCAATTATTTAAATCGCAGAATTTCACAACTGGTATCTTCCCGCCCACCCGTTCAAATAGGGATTACTTCTTCCAATTTAAAATGGTAATCCTCTAATGACTGCTCTCCCTCATTTTATGTATTTTTCCTGTAACAAAATCGTTTACTCTTCATCTTACTTACTGTTTCAATAAACTAAATTCCATGCTGCACTATGTGATCAACGGATTTCTCCTGCTCTTCGTAGGAACTGAACTGCTGCTGATGTTCCTGAAAAAATCAAAATCGTCGGAAGTAAAATTCGAAAAAGATAAATCTTCCATGACCCTGCTCTGGATCGTGATCGTGATCTCGATTGTGGGTGGAAATATTGCCGCCCGGAATTTTCAATACCAGAATTATCTTGTAAATATTATTTACGCCGGGATGGGAATTCTACTTTTCGGAATGATCTTTCGTTTAATCGCCATTTACCATCTCGGAAAAGAATTTACGGTGGATGTGGTGATCGGCAAAAATCATGTGCTGCACGACACGGGAATGTATAAATATCTTCGTCACCCGAGCTATCTCGGATTATTGCTGGAATTCGGGGGAATGAGTATGTTGTTCAATAGTTGGGTTGCAATTCCGGTTATAGTTATTCCGATTTTGATCGGACTGATGTATCGAATGAAAATCGAAGAAGAAGCTTTGTGCGAATCGCTCGGAGATCCTTACAGGAATTACATGAAACGCACGAAGAGAATTATTCCGGGTATTTACTGAGATGTACCACTTGCAATTTTTAAGGGCTTCGCAGGTTTTCAGGTTTCCCATTGCCATCACGGGATTTTGCCACACCTTGCACCGATTCTAACTGATTGCTTCTTCAATTTTAAAATCGTCAATTCATTCGCGTTAATCCGCGGCTTTTACAATTCTCCCCGCACACATCGCATGCGCGCCCGTTACGCGTATCGTGTATAGGCCTGCACATACATCCGAAAGATCGATCGTTGCATTTCTTCCGTTCACATTCGCATTCACCGTTTGCGTTTTCACTATTCTTCCCATCACATCGATCACGTCTATCGTGAATGTTTCGTCTATTGTTTGAGGTAGTGCTATAGTACAACTTGCTGAAGACGGGTTCGGGAAAATTCGGAGCTCTTCGGTATGAAAATAATTTTCATTTTCCCCGGTTACAAGAGTCCAGTTCAGCAATTGTATGCCGCCCCACTTTCCATAATAGGGTTGAAAAATCTGGATCACGTCGCGCACGTATGCGGCGCACACGAGTCCATTGTATTCATCAACACCCCACGCAATAAGACTATCATTCGGAACTCCCCATTCACCCATCAGCCGCGGAGGCGAAGTTTGTGTCGGATCGAATGCAAGAACCTGTGAATCTCCACCCGAACACATGATCACATTCGCCGTTGGTAAAGTGGAAACAATTTCGTTCGCGTGAACATCGGCGCCGAACCAGTTAAAATTATTGCACGGAATAGGATTCCACACACCTTCATTTACAATAGCAGAAGGATTGGCCACATTATCAATTTCGAATCCGCAATAATCAACAGGGATATAAGCGTGATCACCCAATCGCAAAACTTTATTGTACGCCGGCATTCCCGGGCTATAAGCTGCAGCATTTGAATAAGCGCCGAGTTCTACAGGAGCAGCGGGATTTGCAACGCTGATCACGCGCAGGCCACCGCAATCATTTGTGACGAGCAATGTATCGTGACTGATGAAAAGTCCTCTGGAATTATTCGCTTGCGAACAGGAAATAAGAGAAGGTTGAAATCGTGTGACGAATTGAATATTATTTACGTTCGAAATATTCAGAATAACAACACCATCAGTCATACAACCGAGATACGCGTAATTTCCGGAAACTACTACATGCGCGCACCCGTGCGTGAATGCGGAAGAATCCCAGTGATCTTTCAACACAGGAATAAGCGGATTGGTCACATCGTAAATTGAAAGTCCGGCGCGTTGCGTTGAACCCTGGAATCCTCCGCATGCAATAAAAAGATAATTATTCACCTGCGCGAGATAAGTTGCTTTCAGATTATTCAGATTGGCAACAGTAAGCGTACATACGGGCATCGGGTTCATCACGTTGCTCACATCAAACGTCACTTCGCCGAGATCAACCGATGCCGTGTAAACATAATTGCGTCCCATCCTGTCGATGAGTGGAGTGTACGCCGACCATTGCAGCGAAGTATCGTAATAAAAATGCCCGAGTTGTGTGAAGATCACTGTGTCATTCTGCGCTTTTGTAAATGAAATGATGAATGAAAAAGAAAACAGGACGAAAATTTTTTTCATGGGATTTTATTGGGAAATGAAAGTTACTCGTTTTTTTTATAAAATTTATTTTACACAAACATGTTCCAGTTGAACAGAAGAGTTCACCGTATCGAGTGTAGCAATCGCTCCTACCGGGAATGTGAATTTATCTTTCACGTGGCCGAAACTGAAATTCTGCACAACGGGTGAAAGAAAATCAGCGAATTTTTCCCGAAGCACTTCATCCGTCGTAAAAGATTTTTCAGGTTCTTCCGCATCGCACTTCGTACATTTTCCGAAAATAATTCCTTTCGCGCGCATGAGTGTGCCCGCAATGGAAAGTTGGGTGAGCATGCGATCGATCTGGTACGGTTCTTCTTCAGTCTCTTCGAGAAATAAAAGCGCTGAATTCAGATCGGGCAAATAACCGGTACCGATGTTGCTGCACAGCACCGATAAATTTCCACCGAGTAAAATTCCTGTTGCTGTTCCCGGCGAATGTACGGTTAGAGGATCTTCTTTCGGTTGTTGCATGAGCAATGCTTCTCCTTCTACAACGATGCTCAGAAAATTATTCAGAGTGAAATCGCCCCAGGAGGAATTTCCAACGGGCCCGTGAAAAGTGATCATACCCGTGCGCGCGTAAATGGCAAGTAGCAACGTTGTGATATCGCTGAAGCCGGAAAAAACTTTTGGATTTTTCCGGATCACATCATAATCGAGCAGGTTCAGCAACCGTGCGCATCCCCATCCTCCGCGCATCGCAACTATTCCCTGCACACTTGTATCAGCAAAAAGTTCGTTCAGTTCTTTTGCGCGGAAATCATCCGGCCCGGCGAGGTAACCATATTTCTGGTAAAGTGTGGGACAATGTTTCACTTTAAATCCTGCGCCTTCGAGAGCAGTTGTTGCTTTGTCAATGGAATCTTCCACGAAGATCGCACCTGCGGGCGCGGTGAGTGCAATGGTATCTCCTTTTTTCAATCGCGGTGGAAGAATTGCACTGGTATCCATGCGCAATAATTTCATCGGCTCTGCATTCGCTTTTGAGGTGAGCATAGCTGCGGAAGCGAGTGCCGCGTTGCGCAGGAATTTTCTCCGGTTGAAGTTGCTCATCGTATCATTTCCAAAACAACAACGGGCATCCGAAGACGCCCGCGATCGTGAATTATTTTTTTATTAATGCGAACCGGAATCCAGCACTTTGAAAAGTTCATCCAGTTTTGGTGTAAGAATAATTTCTGTGCGGCGGTTCTTGGCACGGGCTGCATCTGTTTTGGCAGGATCCACAGGAAAAAATTCTCCGCGTCCTGCAGCGGTAATTCTTTTCGGATCGATATTTCCATTGGCGAGAAGGATTTTTGTGACCGCCGTGGCACGCATCACGCTCAGATCCCAGTTATCTTTCATGTCGCCTGTTCCGTGGAATGCATTATCATCCGTATGTCCTTCCACCATGATGTTGATATCGGAATTCTGTTCAAGTACTTTCGCCAGCGACTTGAGCGCCTTTACTCCATCGGGTTGTACTACAGTACTACCCGAAGCGAAAAGAAGTTTATCTTCCATTGACACATAAACCTTTCCGTCCTTCTGCGTTACGGTCAATCCTTTTCCTTCGAAGCTGAGCAGTGCGTCTTTCACTTTTTTATTGATCGCTGCGATCGCGGAATCTTTTGCATCGAGTGCGTGCTGCAATTCCTGCACGCGCATTTCGCGTTTTGCCAGTTCGGCGTTGAGTGAATCGAGTGAATGTTTCTGCGCGTACAAATTTGTCTGCATTCGTTTGAGTGAATCTTCTTTCGCGATGAGTTGTTCCTGCGTCATGTTGAGTTTTCCCACGAGCGCCGTGTTTTCGCTCGTCTGGCGGTTCATGAGTTCTTTATTCTGCTTGAGCAGCAATTCATAATTTGCAGTGAGCTGATCGTACTGGCTGCTGAGCAGGCGATACCGCATTCCGCAACCGAGCGTGTCGTTCTGCAGGAGCATCAGTTGTTTTTTGCATTCGGTAAGTTGCTGATCAAGTTCGTTGCTTTTGCTTTCGAAATCATCGGCTTTCTTTTTCGTATCGGCAAGATCGCTTTCCGCTTTTTCACGGCGCGCAACTTCCGCATTGTATTTATTCTGCGGAACGCAGTTCATGAATGAAACGGCAATGAATAATGCGGGAAGTACGTGGCGAAGCTGCATGGGAAAAGATTAGGTTTGAATGAACTTTCAAAGATAAAACAGGCGGTGAAACAGCCCGTTTTTCAGAGTGCAAGTTATTAACTGTTAATTGTAGATTTCAATCTGAAACCTGTTTCAATGAATTTGCGTTAATGGAGCAAGAAGTATGCCCGTTTACAATGAAAAAACTCAATAAAGACTGGATCACCGAAAAGACGGTGGATTTCGAATATAAAAAATACGTGTTGCTGGCATGGATACAGCACGTGGAAGAATCATTCCGCGCCAACAAACTTTTTCCGCCTCTTTCTGAATTGCTGGAACACTACCGCACCACGCTGCAGTTGCGTGATAATAAAGCGCAGTTATTTTCACAATTTCCAAAACGCGTTACCGGCCTGGATGCGGAAGATCTCAAATTGAAATTCGAACATTTGCTGGAGGATGATAAACTGATGAGTGAAATAAATTCCATCATCGATTTTTCCATTCCGCGTTTTGAAGAAGGATTGCGGGAAGGAAAACAGATCTACGATTTTCTGGAGCAGGGAATTGAAATGGATTCGGTCGGCATCATTCCCATTCATGTGAACGAAGGATATATTTTTCTCCGCAACGCAACTTCGGAAACACGCGTTTATTCTTATTCCATCACGCTGTTCGAAGAAGCCGGCGATAAATTCCGCGGCATGCACACGCATTATGTGCGCACGTACGACTCCGGGTTTTTATCGGGCTACGAACAGATCAAACTCCGCATGCTGGAAGAATTCCGCGATCTTCCGAATCCTGCATGTTACGCCATGGAATCGAAATTCCGGATTCCGATGGAAGAAACTTTTCTCCCGATCGCAAAAAGAAAATTGCTGCGCGAACTGAAAGCAGCATAAAAAAATCCCCCGCGTTCTGCAGAGGATCTTTAATTATTTTTTTTTCTGAAATTATTTTGAGGTGGTGTCTTTTTTCGTAGCGCCTTTATCATCATCATTATCAAACCAGGTAAAGGTCATATCGCGATATTCCATTGGGTTAATATCGAATCCGCGCACATTCTTGTGCACGAGACGATCATTCACTTCATAATAGATCGGCATGAGCGCCGCATCATTCATCGCCTGCTGATCTGCGCGATGAAAAAGATCGAGGCGTTTCACCGGATCTGCTTCTTTTGATGCTGCTTCATAAAGCGAATCAAAAGTTGCGCTCACATAACGAACTGAGTTGATCGATTCGCGTTCTTCAAGTTTCGCCGGAACATGTTTTCCATAGAGAATCGTAAGAAAAGTTTCCGGATCGGGATAATCGGCGATCCAACCCGTACGCCAGAAAAGTGCTTTTCCTGTTTCGAGAGTTTCGAGATGTTCTGCAAATGGCAATTGTGTAACATGAACAGAAATGCCGAGATTTTCTTTCAGTTGATTCACGACATAATCTGCAGTCATAGGATTTCTGTCGCCACCGCCGCTGTTGATCTGCAAAGTGATATCGGGAAATCCTTTTCCACCGGGATATCCTGCCTGCGCAAGAAGTTTACGCGCTTTATCAGGATCATAAGTATATCCAACGATAGTTTTTGAATCGTATCCCGGCAAACACGGAGGAACAACTCCGTAGATGGCAGGTGTTGCATCGCCCTGTAGAACTTTTTCTGCAATGTATTGGCGATTGATCGCATAATTGAATGCCTGTCGAACAAGAGAATTATTGAACGGTGGTAATTTATCCTGGAATCCGTAATACGTCAAACTCATCGCTTCGTTGCTCTGTATAGTAAAATCGGCTGCATGGTCTTTAGCACCGGAGAGTTCTCCCATGATATCTTTCGCCATTTCTACCGGTAAACGGAAAACCATATCGAGGTCTCCGCTGCGGAATGCAATGATCTCGGAACGTTTGTCCTTGATGAATTTAAATTCCACATTATCAAGATAAGGCAGGCGATTGCCATATTGATCAATTGCCCAGTATTTCGGATTTCTTTCGAGTACCACTGCATCTCCTTCACTGATGCTTTTCACTTTGAATGGTCCCGTTCCCACACAATGAATGCGCATGTCCTCGCCATATTTTGCAAATGCTTCTTTCGCGTAGATCCAGCAACCTTGTGTAGCAAGAATATTCAGGAAGCCGGGCATTGGTCCGCTCAAACGGATATCGATGGTAGAATCATTCGGAGCGGTTATACCCGAAACTCCTCCTGCGAGCGGACTGTTTTTTTCCGTGGAAGCAAAATAATCATTCGCACCTACAACGCGGTCTTTGAACGTATCGGGAAAATGCTGGTTGTTTGGAGAAACTGTGCAGATCCTGTCGAAACAATATTTAATATCGGCTGCAGTACATGCGCGTCCATTGCCACCAGCGAAGCATGGGTCATCATGAAAAACAACATTGTTGCGCAAATGAAAAACAAAATGTTTGGCGCTGTCGAGAATTTCCCATTTGTAAGCAATACCCGGCATGATGGTGAGATCTTTCGGATTGAACTTCACGATGCCTTCGTACACCTGTGCGCCTATGTGGCCGCTCACAATATCCACAATGTTCAGCGGAAAAAGTGTCCGGAAATCTTCCGTCTCATTCATCTTGAAAACTCCGCCATATTTTACGGGGCCCTTAGCGACAAGATTTTTGCCATCGTTCTGGTTATCGTCTCCGCAACTGTAAACAAGGGCTAAACCAAGCAGGGAGATCGCCAGGGAAATTTTTAAGCTTTTCATAGTGGAATTAGCGTTTTTCAGGAATCAGCGCCTAAAATACGGAAAATTACCTTTTGCACTGGAAAAATTGGGGAATTCGCTTTCTGCACTATAGATCGGCGAAAAACGGGTAGAAGATCAGGAGAATTTCAGAGGGAAACTACCCAAACCCAAAAATTCAAATTCCCAAACCCAAAAATCAAAAATTCAGAATTCCACTTCCACTGAAATGGGGCAATGATCAGAATGTTTTACTTCGGGCATAATGGAAGCTGATCGCAATTGTTTTTCCAATGCAGCACTGATCATGTGATAATCGATGCGCCACCCGAGATTACGCGCACGTGCATTCGCGCGGAAAGTCCACCACGTGTACTGATGTGGTTCGGGATGATAATGACGGAATGAATCAATGAATCCGCTGTTAATGAATTTTCCGATCCACGCTCTTTCTTCGGGAAGAAAACCGGATGATTTTGCATTGCTCACCGGATTGTGAATGTCGATCGGTTTGTGGCAGATGTTCCAGTCTCCGCCAATGATGAGCTTCATCCTTTTTTTCTTCAGCTTGTCAATGTACTGCTGAAAAAAATCCATGAATTCATATTTGAAATCCTGGCGCACATCGCCCGTTGTACCGGAGGGGAGGTATAAACTCATCACTGAAACATCGCCATAATCGGCGCGCAGCATTCTTCCTTCCGAATCGTATTTTTTATTTCCAGAACCGATTTCAATATGATCGGGTTTTGTTTTTGAAAGAATAGCCACACCGCTGTATCCTTTTTTTTCTGCCGGATTCCAGTAGCAATGTTTGTATCCTGCATTTTCGAAAACAGAAAGATCGAGCTGTCCCGGCTCCGCTTTTATTTCCTGAAGAAGAATAATATCAGGCGAATTTTTTTTTACCCAGTCTATCCATCCTTTATTGAGCGCAGCACGAATGCCATTTACATTGTAGGATATAATTTTTTTCATTCGTAAACGTTTAACAGTAGCCCCGAAAGATAGGCAGAAAGCAAAGCCACAAATTCCAAATCTCAAATCTCAAATTCCAAGAGTCAATCGAGTTAGTCCGGAATTTGAGATTTGGTATTTAGATAATGCACTACCTTTAATTTTACATCGATGCGGCGAAAAGTTTTTCTGTTTTTTTTCTTCCTGCTCTTTGCTGCGGGAAAAATTTCTGCGCAGGCTTCATCGTGGCGGGATAAATCCATCGCTGCAAAATCAGACACCGTTACACTCGACACACTCAGTATTGTTGCAACTACTTTCGAGATATCGTCGAACGGAAAAAAATTAGATTCCACCCAATACAAATTGCTTCCTGCTGAAGCAGAACTTGTTCTTTCTGCAAATGCACCGCACAATGATCTGCAGGTGCATTATGCCGTTTATCCATTGCTGTTCACGAAATCAAATTCGCACAAGGACGAAAAGACTTTCACCTCCAAACCCGATAACCGCATTGATCCGTTCCTCTATAAACCCGGGGAAACAACACTGGATGATCCGTTCGCTATGGGCGGACTCAATAAAAGCGGAAGTCTTTCGAGGGGAATTACATTCGGGAATACGCGCGATGTTTCTGTGAACTCCAGCCTCAACCTCCAGCTCAGCGGAAAAATTTCTGATGATGTCGATCTTACGATGGTGGCCACGGATGATAATCTTCCTATTCAGCCCGACGGTACCACGCAGCAATTGCAGGAGTTCGACAAAGTTTATATCCAGCTTTCGGGAAAAGGAACAAAACTCATTGCGGGAGATTTCACTGCCACGCGGCCCAGTTCTTATTTCATGAATTACAACAAACGCGGACAGGGACTGATGGTCACTTCCGAACAACATATTCTTAACGCAGCAAAAAAAGATTCTTCCGGAATTCTGAAAGTGAGCGGAAGTGTTGCGCTCTCAAAAGGGAAATTTGCACGCAATGTGATCCAGGGCATCGAAGGAAACCAGGGGCCGTATCGGTTGCACGGAGCGGAAAATGAATTTTTCATTGTGATTCTTTCCGGAACAGAAAAAGTTTTCATTGACGGAAAACAATTGATGCGCGGACAGGAAAATGATTACACCATCAATTACAACACAGGCGAGATCACTTTTACAGCGAAACAACTCATCACGAAGGACAAACGCATTACGGTAGAATTCCAGTACAGCGACAGGAATTATTCGCGCACGCTCGCCACCACGGGAATTGAATATGATGTGAAAGGATTTTCTGTGCGGCTCAATGCCTATTCAGAACAGGATGCAAAAAATCAACCGCTGCAACAAACATTGACCGATGATGACAAATTAAAAATGGCGGCGGTAGGTGATACACTTTTGCATGCCGTGGTTCCCGGAATTGACAGCGTTGCTTTTTCCGGCGATAAAGTTTTGTATAAAAAGACCGATACGCTCGTGAACAGCATTCTTTATTCCAATGTGTATGTGTATTCCATTTCTCCCGACAGCGCGCATTTCCGTTTGAGTTTTTCATACGTGGGTTTACACAATGGAAATTATGTGCAGTATTCCACTTCTGCCAATGGAAAAACTTTTCGCTGGATAGCGCCGGTGAACGGAGTTCTGCAGGGAGATTATGAACCGGTCATTCTCCTGATCACGCCGAAGAAAAAACAAATGGTGACATTGGGAGGAACCCTGCCTACTTCGCTTGGAAAATTTGAAACCGAACTCGCCTACTCTTCCTTCGATCAGAATACTTTTTCTCCTTTTGATTCGCAGGATGATAAAGGATACGGAGGAAATTTAAAATACACCAATGAATTCACGATGGGAAGTTCGCAACACCTCGGCGTGCAGGCGCACTACGAATACGTGAGCCGTTATTTTTCGCCGATCGAAAGATTCCGTCCTGTGGAATTCGAACGCGATTGGAATTTCGGTTACGGAAATTCTACGCCGCACATTCCCACTGCCGATCAGCATCTCGCCGGCGTTTCGCTCGATCTCAAAGGAAAAAAATCAAATGTCATCGGTTATGATTATTCCATGTTCGATGAAGGAACTGCTTTCCGCGGAGCGAAAAATGCGGTGAATGTGAATTGGGCCGATAAAAAAACTTCTGTGACCGGAAAAGCAAGTGTGCTGGAGACCACCGGAATTTTCGGCAACAGTTCTTTCATCCGTCAGAATGTAAAAATTACAAGAGCGATCTATAAAAAATGGAGCGTTGCCGGATCTGAATCGCAGGAAATGAATCGTTCAGTGCGCGCAGGAAATGATTCGCTCATTTTGCCAAGCGCAGGATTTTTCGAATGGGAAGGTGATCTCAATTACAACGATTCTTCGAAACGCACACTGACTTTTTTTTACAAACAACGCAGCGATCTTCTTCCTGATCACGCATCACTCTCGCGCGCTACGTTCGCAGAAAATTTCGGGAGTACAGTAGAGATGAGAAAAAATCCTGATCGTGATCTTCGTGTAACGGCGAGTTACAGGAAACTCGATATCAATTCTCCGCTGCTCACTTCGCAACAACCGGATAATACAGTTGTGGGAAGAGCAGAATATAATCTGCGAATGTGGAAAGGAGTGGTGAGCACTACCACTTTTTACGAAACCGGTTCGGGACTCGAAGTGAAAAAAGAATATTCCTACATAGAAGTTCCGGCAGGGCAGGGAAGTTACACGTGGACCGATTACAATGGCGATGGCGTGAAACAACTGAATGAATTTGAAACGGCGTTGTACAGCGACCAGGCAAATTACATCCGTGTTTTCACTCCCACGAATCAATATGTGAAAGTTTACACGAATCAGTTCAGCCAGAGTTTAAATTTAAAACCTGCTGTGAAATGGGCGAATGAAAAAGGCGTAAAAGGATTTGCGGGAAAATTTTCCGATATGGCTTCGTACCGCGTAGACCGGAAAACAATGAGCAACGATCCCGCGCACATTTACGTGCCCACGGTGGATGACGCGCGCGACACGCAACTCGTGACGCTGAATTCCACAATAAGAAACACGATTACGTTCAACCAGCTCAGCAGTAAATTCGGAATAGAACATACGTACCAGGATGTGCGCGGAAAAAATTTGCTTACAAACGGGCTCGAGTCGCGCGCGAACACGTATCATGATGTGCACGTGCGCTGGAACATGACGAAATCACTTTCGCTGGTGAATGATCTGCGCGACGGACACAAGAGCAGTTCTTCCGAATTTTTTTCCACGAGAAATTATCGAATTCATTACACCGAAACAGAAAATAAATTCAGCATTCAGCCCGGTACTACTTTCCGCGTGAGTTTCAGTTATCGTTACTCCATGAAAAAAAATCTTCCGGAATATGGAAATGAAAATGCGGTGGTGCAGAAATTCGGAACGGAAGTAAAACTGAGTAAACTTTCGAAAGGAAGTTTTGTTGCCGAAGGAAATTATTACCGCATCACTTATTCCGGCGTAGTGAATTCTTCAGTTGGCTATGACATGCTAGAAGGGCTGAAGCCGGGAGAAAATTTTACGTGGCGTATTACGTGGCAGCGTTCACTCGCGACAAATCTTCAATTGACATTGGGGTATGAAGGAAGAAAAACTCCGGGATCGATCGTGGTGCATTCCGGAACAGCGCAGGTGAGAGCGATTTTTTAGTTAATGGTGTGAGAAGATTATCTGTGAGATCTGTATGAGAAATTTGTAGGCGGGGAAAGCAGTTGTCAGTTTTCTGTTGACAGTTGTTGGTTTGTATGGGACAGTTTTTTCAAAAGGATGTTTTTTCCTATTTGAATAAATAGCTTTGAGATGATGAAAAGGGCAATTTTCATATTTGCGTTGAGCCTTCTGTTTGTGCCTGTTTTCGGACAAAGCGACAGTGACTATTTTAATTTTCCGGATACCGTTCGATCTGCTCTTATGCAGAAAATGGTGGTGAAGAATCTGGATAGTTTGAAAATAGATTTCGTGGACACATTTTATAAGCCACATTGTTACCTGGTAGAATTAAATAGCGGAACGTGGGAATATTCTTATTCAATAGCAATGAAAGTTGATAGTGTATGGAATATTTATGCTCTTCCTGAAATAGCTGGAAGTGCCAGCTTTTACAAGGCTCAGAGAGTAATGTTTGATACGATCGGGAATAAGGAATTGCTTTTAAGATTTGTTTCTATGATTGGTAATACGAATAGAACTTCTGGCGATGGTTGGGGTGAAAAGCAGGAAACGGTATTTCTCATCAATCCGGATAATATGGTTCTTCTGTTTTCTGTCGAAAATTATTTCAGTCACATCCAATGGTCTGGCGATGGCGGGGAAATGGATAATGAGTGTGATCATTATACACTTGCGATCACACCTGGGAAGATCGTCCTCAAGCAAACAGGAAATTGTAATGATTTTGGTGAAGAGATCTTCGGCAAAATTTCTGACCCTTTGATCGTAACGTATTTTTACAATGGAATTTGTTTCTTTCGTGAGAAATGATCTGTGAAATCCGTGGGACACTTTTGCCGCAGAGCCGCGGGGGCGCAGAGGTTCACGGAGAAATTACTTTGCGACCTAATCAGACTTTGCGAAAAAAAATTTGGTCTGTGGAAAATGTGAGAAGCGGTTGGTCAGTCGGGTTTGTAGATAATATTCATTTCATCCGTTTCAGACCCCTCATAATTACATGGAATAGAAGAGACGACCCTATGTGCGGCAATCAATCTTCCATGAGAATCAAACTTGTATGTCGTAATTGCATTTTCTGTATCGATAGCGCAATTAAAATCATATGGAAAATAATTATGGACGATCCATATTTGCGTTTGAGAATAATGATCAATACTGACAGATTTAATTCCTGTTATTTCCTGAAAAAGTATCAAAGAGTCGTTTCGGATGTTGTATTGCCTTGTGACGCCTGAGCTGTCTGTAAGCGGACGCGATGTCGAATAGAGCTTTCTTCCATCCGAGAATTCGGTAAGAAATGTGGTATTTTTCCTGGCCGAATCCGATACAGACTTACAACGCTCATCATCATAATCAGATTCAATAATAGTATATCCTGAAGAGTCTCGAGTTATGGAATTTCCATATTTGATAACTTCGTTTTTGTCCAAATCATATTCAAAAATTTCATCATTCCGAATAACGCCGTAACACTTATTTCTGAGCCCAAATTTCTGTTCAACCAGTGAGTCATTGAAGAACCTCCACTTGATCTTTTCTTTCCAGGATCTTTCGTGAGGGCGTTGAGAAGATTTGATGATCATGGTCACTGATTCGGAATGATTTTTCCACGCATGAATTAGTAAAGAATCAATTTCGGTTTGGAAAACGAGTGTCCCTTCACTCGTCTCTTGTGAAAACAAATCAGTTGAAATCAAAAAGAGGAATAAAATAAAAACTCGTTGCATTGCTGAATTTATTCTATAACGCAAGACTCGCAAAAAGCCACAACGTCCACTGGAAGTCACGAACTGATTTTGCTGCTAAGAACTTATTGCGCATAGCCCGATAGCAGGGAGCTCCGTCGACCGGATAGCCGGGAAGAAGGTTTTTTGAAACACTGCAGTTGCGCTCCTAATCAGTTGTCAGTAATAGTTGTCAGACTAAGCCCTGAGCCTGTCGAATGGGTCGAAGGTTGCTATTCAAGCACCAGCCCGCACGTACCGATCATCACTTTGTCAGCGTAGATCTCGATGATATATTTTCCCGGAGGAAGCGTGGTATCTTTTGCAACGTGGCAATTCACGAGCGCGGTCATCGGTTGATTTTCGTAATCGATGGTTTTTTTTGCAGCGAAGTAGGCCGTGGTTTGTCCGAATGAAAATTGGTGATCAGCATCTTTCGATTCGGTCATTTCCTGCGCATCGGGTTGAATGACGCGAATGAAAATATCTTTGTTGCCCGCAACGGTGAGATCATTATCCGCAATATCGAACGTGACTTTGATCTTGTCCACTTTACCCGCTTTCGTGGTCTCGGTATCTTTTTTTCCATTCTTCGACGACTTCACTCCCACTGCTTTTACATTGAGCGTACTCAGCATGGCAGCGCGATCAATGCGGTTCTGCAGTTTGTCTTTATCAGTTTGAATTTGATTTGATTTATCTTTTTCCTTATCGAGTTGTGTGAGCACTTCCTGTTTTTCCACAATGAGTTTTCCGTTGAGTTGGTTAAGCGAATCGATGGTACGCACATACCCTTTCATGATCTCGCGCAGTGTATTCGTTTCTTTTTTCAGTTTTGCAATGATGTAAGCATCGTTCTGGTGTTTGTCGGCAACGACGAGAAGTGAGTCGATATATTTTTTCTTTGCATCGAGTTCTGCATTCAGATTCTTGTCGTCGGTTTGCAATGCGTCGTATTGTGTGCGGAGTTCCTGCAGATCGGTTTTCACATTGTCGCGTTCTTTCACCACCTGTTCAATGGTGATCTCGTGTGTGGCAACGATCGTTTTCAATTCTTTGTAACGGAATGAAAGGAAAACACATAGTCCTGCGAGCAGAAAAATGATCGTGAGATAA
Organism: Bacteroidota bacterium; assembly: GCA_016194975.1. Taxonomy (NCBI): domain Bacteria; kingdom Pseudomonadati; phylum Bacteroidota; species Bacteroidota bacterium. The sequence continues at coordinate 164,038 of JACQAM010000016.1, read as the reverse complement.
ATGGCATGGATCTTTCCGTTGCCTTTTTCCTTTTCTTTTTTTGGTTGATCTTCCATTTGAATGTTCGCTGTTTTATTCAGCAAAAAATATTCCCTTTATTTGCAACAAAATTACGCTTTTATGCCATCGGCTGCCATCAAACAATATACACAGGGCTTTGTTAGTCTTTTTTATCCTTCACTCTGTGCGGCGTGCAATGCTGCGCTGGTAAAGAATGAAAGATCTATTTGCACGGCTTGTCATTTGACTCTTCCGCGCTCGGGCGATGAGCTTTTCCCCAATGAAAATCCGGTGGCAAAAGTTTTCTGGGGCCGGTTGAAACTCGAAGCGGCCGTTTCGTGTTACCTGTTTTCGCAGGGAGGAAATGTGCAGGAACTAATCCATCGTCTGAAATACAACGGAAGGCGTGATGCGGGAATTGTGTCCGGAAGAATTTTTGGAAATGAACTGAAAGAATTAACGCCGTTTAACAACGCTTCATTGGTAATTCCGGTTCCTCTGCATTATAAAAAATTAAGAAAACGAGGATACAACCAGGCGGCCTGTTTCGGGGAAGGACTTGCAGAAGGGCTTGAAATTCCAATGAAAGAAAATATTTTATTGCGATTGGATGCAACCGATACACAAACAAGAAAAAGCCGTGAAGCGCGGTGGAAAAATGTGGAAGATGTTTTTGTGGTAAGAGAAAAAGAAAAATTAGAAGGGAAACATCTCATTCTTGTGGATGATGTGATCACCACCGGCGCGACAATCGAAGCGTGCGCAATTCCCTTACTGAAAATTGAAGGCGTTAAATTGTCGGTGGTTTCACTGGCATCTGCCAGAGATTGATTCGATTGTTAACTGCCGCTGACAACTCATTACCGTACTCTTTCCCTTGCGGCCGCATGCGCCTGGTATTCGCGCGGAGTTTTGCCCGTTACTTTCCGGAACACGCGATTGAAGTGTGATACATTTCCGAATCCGCAGGCGTAGGCAATTTCTGCAACGAGTTTATCGTCGGCCGATTTTAATTTCCGGCACGCCTGTTCCACCCGCACTTCATTGAGAAAAGTAACATACGTTTTGCGTGTATGCTTTTTAAAGAAGCGGCAAAATGCTTCGGGCGTCATGTGCACGACTTCGGCGGCGTTACCCACACTCACTTCTTTGCTGAAATTTTTTAAAGTGAAATCGTAAATGGAATGCATACGCGATCCTTCTTTTTCCGTGAGCTGGTGGCCAACGGGTTCATCGGAAAGCGGAAGATGTTTGCTGTGATTGAGTGCAAGATCCATCAGTTGGAGAAATGCAGTGAGTTTCTGGATTCCACTCTGCACGCGTATGCGCAGGAACGCTTCGGTCATTGCCACATAATCATCCGGCTCAATTCTGAATCCGCGCACAGAACGAACAGCAAATTGTTTGAGGCCTTCCAGTTCCGGAAGATTGGCAAGAATATTTTTTGTTTCAGAAACGTCGAAGTAAACGGAAATACTCTGCGCTTTCAGCCAGTTTTTGTTGGTGAAATAAATAGGATCGCAACGGAAAACGTGCGGCTGATTGGGGCCGAACCAAAAAATATCTCCCGAACCAAAATGGCCGGTGTAATTTCCGGCAAGTAATGTTCCTTCACCTTTGAGGATCCACGTTAGCTGCACTTCATTATGCTGATGGAGATAGGTGTAAAAATACTGCTCGATCTCTTCTTCCACGATGATCGTACTATCGCCATTAAGTGGAATTTTGAAGGGAAGTGCTTTCATCGTATTGGTAAAATCAGGAACATTAATGATGCAATTTTAATCTTAATTGTCTGCTATGTTACAGCAATGCGTCAAGATTAGCAAATAATTTGCTAAAATCTGAATACGCTTTTGTAACTGACAGCAATAGATTTGTGAACTGCATAATTCCAAAGGGGTTTTGGGTTCAGCCAACTGGCTGGATAATTAGGCAGTGGGTGAATGAGGTCTTTGTTCAACATTCGCTCAGCACATCAGTTGCAGCGATCGGAAGGGAACCGGTCGCTGTTTTTTTTAGCCACAAATTAGCGCGGATTTTTTTTCTGAACTTTTTTAGAGAAAATCACATCAGCACACTTGTCCGCCGAAACTACAGTGAAGGAGGATTATTTTTTCTTCGCTACAAAAATCCAATCCCACGGATGCGGCCCTTTCAGATTTTTTGGCACATCGTCCATTTCGGTTTCCCATCCGTATTGCGCTTTCGTTCGCTCCACCACCTGCAGTTTATTCTGCGCGAGGAGCGATTCGTATTCTTCGCCAATGAAATGTTTAGTGGGAACATCGCCCACTTTCACTACGCCATCAGTAAGTGAAATAAAATCTTTTTTAATTTTATTGCCGACATAATTTCTGCTTTGTGCGGAAGTATAGCCCGCAGCAATTCTCAGCTCAATTAATTTCTGGTAAACGAAAAGAATGGATTCCATTGAAGGGATCACAGAAATAAAATGTCCGTCCCTGCGGATCGTACCGGAAACTGTCGCGATCATTTTCTTCAGCAATTCAGGTTGATGTGAGATCAGCACATTCGCAGCGACAGCCACATCGCATTTTTTTTTTCAGCGGTTTGGTGAGATCGTGTACAAAGAATTCTGCGTTTTTAATTTTCCGGTGTTTGCGCGAAGCAACTGCAATGCACTTCGGAGAAAAATCGCTTGCCGAAACAAATTTTGAAATGGAAGAAAGAAAAGGAACGAATCCGCCTACACCACAACCATAATCGGCAACCACATCTTTTTTCGAAATATATTTTTTCAGCGTTTTAAAAAGTGTTTCCGTTTTATCGTCGTGCAATGAACTCGTGATGTCTTTTTCAAAAGTTTTAGCGAGGTTGTCCCAGTGATTAACATTCATGTTTTACGAATTACGGATCTTCGAATATACGAATGGGGGATGGAAGATGCACTTGGTTTTGGTATTCGGGCAATGCATCATTTCCCATTAGTGGAATAAGTCCAACCTCCATCTTCCATTCGTATATTCGCATATCCCTAAAATCTGTAATTCGCTATCCAATGCCGATAATCAAACCGCTGAAAAATCTTCCGCCACTCAAACGCAGTGAACTCAACCATGAATTTGCCGATTATGTCTGGTACAAAAATCTTTTTAAAGACGATGAAGTGGAAGCGATCCGCGCGATGTGGGATGAAGAAAAAGTGATCGATGCTAAAGTGAATGAATCGGGAAAACAATCGGAAAAAGAAAATCTGCGCAAGTCGAAAATTATTTTCCTTCCGCCCGGGCCAGACACCGACTGGATCTATGATCGCCTCGCGCTCGCATGCAAGCAGGCGAATGCGAACCGCTACAAGTTCGACATCGCCGGTTATCAAACCGAATTGCAACTGGCGAAATACAGTGAAGGACATTTTTTCGACTGGCACATGGATTTCGGCGCAGGCGATGTATCGAACCGCAAACTTTCCATTACCGTTCAGTTGTGCGATGAAAATGAATATGAAGGAGGCGATTTACAATTTATGATCAACCAGGATCCTTTCACCGCAACAAAATCAAAAGGAACTGCAATTATTTTTCCTTCTTTCGGATTGCATCGCGTTACGCCGGTCACCAAAGGAACAAGAATGTCAATTGTGGGATGGATAGCAGGGCCGCATTACCGTTAGGGAGGATTACAATTTTCTCAGTACATTTTTCATGCTCACTTTTTCTTCAATGATTTTCGGTAATTGTTCAATGGCCATTCGTTCCTGTTTCATCGTATCTCTTTCACGAATGGTAACTGTGTTGTCAGTTAAAGTCTGGTGATCGACGGTGATGCAGTATGGCGTTCCTATGGCATCCTGGCGGCGATAACGTTTTCCGATAGAATCTTTTTCTTCTGACGTGATGAGGTGATCGAATTTTAAAAGGCCGATGATCTCATTTGCTTTTTCGGGCAATCCATCTTTATTCACCAATGGAAGAATGGCTGCTTTGATGGGTGCGAGAAATGCAGGAAAATTCATTACCACGCGTTCGCTCCCGTCATTAAGTTTTTCTTCCGTGTATGCGTGCGAGAGCATAGCGAGAAACATGCGGTCGAGCCCGATGGAAGTTTCCACAACGTACGGAACGTAACTTTGATTCAGTTCCGGGTCGAAGTATTGTAATTTTTTTCCGGAGAATTGTTCGTGCTGCCGAAGATCAAAATCACTTCTCGAATGAATTCCTTCCAATTCCTTGAATCCGAATGGAAATTCAAATTCAATATCGCATGCCGCTTTTGCATAATGCGCGAGTTTGAGATGATCATGAAAACGATATTTGTTTTCCGGAAATCCCAATGAGCGGTGCCAGTTCATTCGTGCCGCTTTCCATTTTTCATACCATTCGCTTTCTGTTCCGGGCCTCACGAAGAACTGCATTTCCATCTGTTCGAATTCGCGCATGCGGAAAATAAATTGCCGCGCAACAATTTCATTTCGGAACGCTTTTCCTGTTTGTGCAATGCCGAACGGAATTTTCATTCGTCCCGTTTTCTGCACATTGAGAAAATTCACAAAAATTCCCTGCGCAGTTTCCGGACGGAGATAAATCGTATTCGAATCTTCAGCAACAGATCCAAGTTGTGTAGCGAACATTAAATTGAATTGACGCACATCAGTCCAGTTGCGGCTTCCGCTTACCGGACAAACAATTTCAAGATCGATGATGATCTGTTTCATCGCCTCCATATCATTCGCTTCCATCGCAGCTTTGAAACGCGCATTGGTATCGTCAATTTTTTTCTGGTATTCCACCACACGCGCATTCGTGGAGCGAAACATTTTCTCATCGAAATTCTCGAAACGTTTCGCAGCTTTCTCTACTTCCTTTTTTATTTTGTCTTCCACTTTCGCCATCGCATCTTCTATCAGCACATCGGCGCGATACCGTTTTTTAGAATCTTTATTATCAATGAGCGGATCGTTGAATGCATCCACGTGGCCGGAAGCTTTCCAAATGGTTGGATGCATGAAAATGGCCGCATCTATTCCCACAATATTTTCGTGAAGCTGCACCATGGCTCTCCACCAGTATTCGCGGATATTTTTTTTCAGTTCCGCTCCATATTGGCCATAATCATAAACTGCGCTGAGCCCGTCGTAAATTTCGCTCGATGGAAAAATAAATCCGTATTCCTTCGAATGAGAAATAATATTTTTGAAAAGATCTTCCTGATTGGCCATGATCGCAAAGATAGTTGGGAGGATGGAGTTTGGAGTCAGGAGCCGGGAAAAAAATAAATGGCAATTTCTTCCATCCGTACTCCCAACTCCCAACTCCCAACTAATTATTATCTTTCCATGAATGAAATTCATCCGGCCAGCTGTATTTTTTCTGATCCTGCTTCCCTGTCTTATTCCGGGAAATATTTCTGCGCAAACCAAAATGATCGATTCGCTGCAGAATGCGCTGCATAGTGTAAAAAGTGATTCTGCTTACGTGGAAGTATTGCTGCATCTCTCGAAAGAATACATGAGCGTCGATAGTTCCGTTCAATCGAGAAAAAATGCCGAGCACGCACTTGCGGTGGCGCAGGGCGCACACTACATGCGCGGAATTTTCCAGGCCACTTCCGATCTCGGAACAATTTATCTTGATCTCGGCGATTACACGAAAGCGCTGGAAATGGAATTCAAATGTCTCGCTTATGCCGACAGTTCGAATGACCTGGTGAAGATCGCTGCAACGAATAACTCCATTGGAATTATTTACTGGTACCAGTCGAACCTGGATAAAGCGCTCGAGTATTACATGAAAGCGCTCGACATTCAGAAACAACGCAAAGACACGGTTGGAATTTCGGGATCGCTGAATAACATTGGCATCGTTTGTAAGAATAAAGGCGATACTGCAAAAGCGCTTTTCTATTATCGCCAGGCGCTTGATCTGAGTATGCGCGTGAATAATAAAAGAGGAATGGCCAACACTTATAATAATCTCGGCGCCTTATTTGAATTGAGAAACGATCTTGATCGCGCACTGAATTATTTTCAGCGTTCACTTTACATCCGCCAGGAGATCAATGATAAGATCGGCATTTCCACATCGCTCACCAACATCGGTGATCTTTACCTTGCTAAAAAAGAATATGAGAAAGCCGAGCAGTATGAACTCGACGGACTCGGTATTTCAAGGGAGATCGGCGATCTCGAAGGAATAAAAGCGGCCTGCAGTTCACTCAGCGAAATTTATGCGGGAATGAAAGACGGAATGAAAGCGCTGAAGTTTTATCAGGAATATATTGCTGCGCGCGATTCGCTTTCGAACGAAGAAGGAAAACACAATATGGAAAAAATGGAAATGCGTTTCCAGTATGAGAATGATAAACTCGCATTGAAAAAAGACACGGAGAAACAACAGGCGCTTGCAGAATCGGAAAAAAGAAAACAGGGATTCATCATCATCGCCGTATCGGCCGGGCTTGTCATGGTGCTTATTTTTCTCGCATTCATCCTGAATCGTTTCCGTTTAACCCGCCGTCAGAAACAGATCATCGAAAAACAAAAAGTGATCGTGGAAGAAAAAAATGAGGAGATCACCGCAAGTATTCAGTACGCAAAACGGATACAGGAATCGCACCTGCCCACCGAAAAATTCATTGAGAAAACGCTGAAGCGGCTAAGGGGTGGTGAGTAGCGAGTACTATTTGAATAATTCCCTCATCACTTTTCCATTCCCCGTCGGCATATCGAATTGCATCAACTCTGCAATTGTTTTCGGAATATCTATTTGCTCATAATCATAATTCAATGTTTCGCCATGACGGAAATCGGGTCCTGCAGCAATGAATTCAATATGGCGGCAACCTTCGCATCCGTCGCCATGTGAAACAAATCCATCATACACATTATCGAGATGGCGGCCATGATCATTGGTAACAATTAAAGTGGTGGTGCCTTTGTAATACGGATCATTCTGAAGATAATTCCAGATGAGCGCGATGTAATGATCGGTACTCACAATTCCCGCTGTGTAATTCGCCCATACTCCCTGGTGGCCCGACCAGTCCGGTTCGCGGAAATTCACAAGCATAAGATCAGGATGATATTGAGTGAATGTGCTGATGATCTTCTGATACGTAATTGAATCGTGGCGGTAACCGGTGAATGGCCCTGCTACTCCGCAATCGTAACTTGGCGTGTACAAACTCTGCATTGATGCATCACGGCAATTAGCAAGCACAAATAATTTATCTTTCGAAGTGATGACCCATGTTTTTTCCATTGGCGCTCCCGTTGCTTTGCGGTAATACTGGAACATGGATGGATATTGCGGCAATTGATTTCCGCCATTGTCAAGTGGCTCATAGTAACCCGTGCACATCGCATCATGCCCCGCGCTCGTCCACGTGTAACCGTTGTTGCGGAAATTGTTAAGTACTACTCCTTCATTATACAATTGCCCGCGGCGGAAAGGAATATACTGCTGCGTACTGTCGCCCCAGGTTTCCGAATAGCGCGCTCCATCGACCACGATCACGATCACGTGTTTGGTTTTGTATTGCGGGCCTGTTTGCGTATCACGCCTGCAGGTTGTGATAAAACACAACCCGGCAAAAAGAAAAACAATTTTGAGGATGTTCTTCATGGGCAATGGGGGGTATATTCAAAGTTAATGAAAAGAGGGTTTATTCCCATTAAAATACCAATGAAATCATACGCGTTCAGATCAACGCAACACAGGATTAATCCCGCTCACTCCGCTCTTGCTATCCTTATTCCCACATTTTTTATTCCCGGCAACTCTTCCATACGCATGGCCTGCTCCACTTCCATGTGATATTTTCCGGCAAGTGGAAAACGAACGCCCTGGCGGAAAACCAAACGACAATCGTGCAGGTCGCCTTGCCCTTTTCCCAACCAGTGACCCGTTTCATCTGCCAATGGAAATTCTACCGTATCATTTCCCATTTTCCCATTGGGAAATTTTGTGTGGAAGAAAACATAAATATTACTGAAAGGATATTCGTCGGTGTTGCGTATGTTGAAATAGAAATTGTATTTCGTGACGGTGTCCGGAACATCAAAATCAAAAACAAGATGCTGCTTCACATCCCACGCTGTGCCGTTCACTTCCTGGTTCTGTTCAAAAAGTAATTTGTCGTCGCAACTGAAAAGTGCAATAACTAAAAATGGAAACAGAAAAAAAAATCGCGTTCTCATACAAATGGTGGCGGTGAATCGGGTGGCGGCGGAGCTGCTGGCGGCTGATTCCTGTTCGGGCGATCCTGGTTGCGGTTTTGTTGATTCCGATCCTGTTGATTCCGGTCTTGCTGATTCGGATTCCGTTGTTGCCCGCGTTGCTGTTGTCCTTTCTGCTGATTCGGATTTCTTTGCTGCGATTTATTCTGTTGCTGCGGATTATTTTTCTGCCCGCCCGGATGACCCGGTCGGACGGGCTGCGGTCTGTTCTGCTGCTGATTTCTTTTATTTTTCTTATTTCGTTGCTGCTGATCGAAACGCGTGAGACTGTCCTGCCCTACTACATTTTCGAAATCGGGTTGTTTCACCGCTTCTTCTTTTTCTTTTTTCACAGCGCCGGTCTCCGCAGGTTTTTCTCCGCGCTTATTCATCTCGATGATCTCTTTCACGCGCGCGCTCGTGAGCGGAATGAACTGGTCGGGCTCATCGACAAAAGAATAGAACATAATGCCTTTGAAAATATCTGTCTTCTGGTGACGCGCTTTTCCGCGGACCGTTTCAATATCGATCGCTTGCGGAAAATCGCGGATCGCTTCGAGGTAAGAATCCAATTCGTAATTCAGGCAGCATTTTAATTTTCCGCATTGTCCTGCAAGTTTCAGCGGGTTGAGCGACAACTGCTGGTAACGTGCAGCGCTCGTTGTTACTGAACGGAAATCATTCAGCCATGTTGCGCAACACAATTCTCTTCCGCAGGAACCAATTCCGCCGAGACGTGCTGCTTCCTGCCTCGCGCCTATCTGGCGCATTTCCACTCTTATCTTAAATTGTTCGGCAAGAATTTTTATCAGCTCGCGGAAATCGACGCGTTCATCTGCTGTGTAAAAAAATATCGCTTTCGTTTTATCGCCCTGAAATTCCACATCGCTGATCTTCATTTGTAATCCAAGATCGAGTGCGATCTTTCTCGAGCGCATCATGGTTTCCTGTTCGAGCGCCTGCGCTTCTTTCCATTTGTCCACATCGGCCTGCTTTGCTTTGCGGTAAATTTTTTTCAGCGTGGGATCTTCTGCTTTCACATTTCGTTTTGCCAACTGCGCTTTCACCAACTCACCAACAATGGAAACGGTGCCTATATCATGCCCGGGCGATCCTTCCACGGCAATCACTTCACCGGTCGCAAGCGAAAGATCATTCACATTGCGGAAAAATTCTTTCCGGCTGTTTTTAAAACGCACTTCCACAACATCACAACTTTTCTGCCCGGAAGGCAATTCCATATTCGCGAGCCAATCGAAAACATTCAGCTTATTGCATCCTCCCGTTCCGCACGAGCCATTGCTCCTGCAGCCGGTAGGAACTCCGCTTACAGATGTACTGCATCCTCTTCCCGAAGAACAACCACTACACGACATTTTATTTATGGAAAATTAAGTTCAACAATGAAAAAACGCGGAAAAATTTTTCCCGTTGTCTTAGAACAAAAATACAGGTTTTAACGGGTTAGAAAACGTTAAACCGCCTCCGGCTTGGGAATGTTGAGGAGTTCATTTGCTTTGAAAGAAATGTCCATGAAGATCATTTTCGGATTTCCATTGCGCTCCAAATGCTGAACCGCGGTGTCAAACATCTCGATGAAATATTTTCCATTGGCCGCATGAATGAATGGTGAAAATTTTGTGATGAATTCAAGTTCTTCTCCCGACAGTCGCACGAGCGTGGAGTCGCCGTAATTCATGATGAGCGATTCGCGGACAAGTTCAAGTGCGTACTGGATGAATTGTTTCTGCCGTTCACGTTTTTCTCCAGCGAGCTGTTCCACCAATGGTAAAATCCGGAGCGCATCGAATTTCAAACACGCCCGCATCCATTTCTGGAAAGTGGAAAGATTGAACGCAGCGTGTTCATTGCGATCGAGAATTTCTTTTGCAGCGGCAAAACTTCCGTCGGCCTGGAAGGTCATCTTTTCCGCATCAACGGACGAAAGAGAAAAACGCTGCATCAGTGCAGAACGCATATCACTGTCGGTGATCGGTGGAATTTTTATGAGTTGTGTGCGCGACACAATGGTGCGCAACAACTGGTCTTCTTCGGCAGTAGTGAGAATGAAAAGTGTTTTGTCGGGCGGCTCTTCTATGATCTTGAGTAATTTATTGGCGGCGGCAGCATTCATTTTCTCCGCTTCCCAGATGATCATGATCTTGAATTCTCCCTCGTAAGATGTGAGACTTAATTTGCGCAGGATCTCCGCACTTTCATCTACCGCAATAACCGGCTGTTTATTTTTCGCATCCAGTTTATCGAACCATTCGTCGAGTGTGATGTACGGATTTTCATTCAGTGCTTCTCTCCATTGCCTGATCAGGTGTGCGCTTACGCGAATATCTTTCGAAATAGCAATCGGGTAAACGAAATGTACATCGGGATGAACGAAGTTTTTGTGTTTTTTACATGATGAACATTCGCCGCACGAATCGTTTTCTGTTCTGTTGGTACAATGAATGTATTGCGCGTATGCGAGTGCGAGCGGAAGTGCGCCCGCGCCTTCTTTTCCGAAAAAAAGTTGTGCATGGCTGATTCTTTTCTGCAGAACAGATTGCACCAGCCGTTGTTTAACTTCTTCATGACCTATTACATCGCGGAACATCATCACGCAAAAATAACTTTATTTGACACTTTGCTGTTTGTTCGTAATGTCCCTGTAAATTTTCCAGGAATACACAATGGGAATGATAGCCACGAGAATGATAATGGGGAAAAAACTATAGAGCTGAAATTTCTGGGGAAGAAAAAATAATCCGGGTATCATGAGCAGTCCGCCTATCACCCAGAGTTTTCCTGCTAAGCGATGTGTTCGCACCCACACTTCTTCATTGCTGAGCGTCCAGGGTGTGCGGAAGCCGACGAAGAAATTTGTGCGTATCCTTCCGAACTGGTTTCCCATGATCAGCATCAATCCGATCAGGCACAACTGCACAATGAGTCCAACATCTAATTTTACTTTCAGCGAAACGAGACACGTGACGAATGCTATAATGCAGAACAATACTGCAAGTGAAACACGAATGAGAAAATACGCGCCGGAGAAGAGGTCGTAATTTTTTTTGCGCGGATCTATTTTCGGAAGAACAAGCAGCAGCGCATAAACTCCGAGGTTCACTCCCGGAAGCAGTAAGAGCGACCACTTGTTTCCATAGTCATCCACTTCTCCGGAGGCATTCCAGTGTGTGGGCACTCTTTCAGGAAAGGCATTCCATTTTGCAAGAATGAGGATCAGTGGTGAGAGAATGACCAGCCACAACATCCATTCGCGTTTTAAAGAAAATTTTGTTTCCATGTTATTTATTTTTTTTGTTTTTCTTTTTTTTATCGGTGAATCCCATTACCCAGGAAAGCATTTCGTCGAAGACCGTAGTATTGAGCGAATACCGGACGAATTGCCCCTCCCTGATCGAGATCACAAGATTCGCCTGCCGCAACAGGTCGAGGTGATGTGAAATACTCGGTTTGCTGATCGTGAATGCATCGGCAATATCGCCAGCTGTCCTGTCTTTCTTGCGTAGCATTTCCAATATTTCTCTTCTTGTTGGATCGTCAAGCGCCTTGAATAAAATGTTCATCGGTTCAAAGATATAGTATATTTGTATAATTAGACAAACATCTAAATAATAATTTTTCTATAAAACTGACCTTCAGCCCGATAAATTTTCGGCGGGCGATGACCATCGGAGCCAAAGTCAGGGAACCCATTCTTTCATTGTAAAATCTTAAATTTGCATTCCATTTCTCTCTTATGAAAACTGTGAATGATTTTAATTTCGCTGGCAAAAAAGCGCTGATCCGCGTGGACTTCAATGTTCCGCTCAATGAGCATTTCACTATCACCGACGATACGCGTATGCGCGCGGCTGTGCCCACGATAAAAAAAATACTTGCTGATGGCGGTTCCTGTATTTTAATGTCGCATCTCGGCCGGCCGAAAGAAGGCCCTTCTGAAAAATATTCGCTGAAGCATTTAGTGAAACATCTCGCAGAACTTACCGGCGTGAAGAATATTCAATTCGTAAATGACTGCATTGGTGAAAATGCAAATAAAGCGGCGGCTGAATTGAAGAACGGTGAAATTCTCCTGCTGGAAAATCTCCGCTTTTACAAACAGGAAGAAAAGGGCGACGTTAGTTTCGCAAAAGAACTCGCCGCACTCGGAGATATTTATGTGAATGATGCGTTCGGCACTGCGCACCGCGCGCACGCAAGCACGGCCGTGATCGCCCGATTTTTTCCAGATAAAAAATGTTTTGGATTTGTTATGTCGGGAGAAATTGAAAGCGTGAATAAAGTGCTGAATGGTTCTTCCCGGCCATTCACTGCCATTATGGGTGGGGCAAAAGTTTCCGATAAAATTCTCATTCTCGAACAACTCCTGAAAAAAGCCGACAACATCATCATCGGTGGCGGAATGGCTTTCACATTTGTAAAAGCACTCGGTGGTAAGATCGGGAAATCGCTGGTGGAAGAAGATCGCATTCCGAATGCGATAAAGATCCTCAACGATGCAAAAAAACTCGGAGTGAATATTTACATTCCTGTCGATGCGGTGTGTGCCGATAGTTTTTCCAACGATGCAAACCGGAAAACCTGCGATGTAAAAAATATTCCTGACGAATGGATGGGGCTCGACATCGGTGCAGAAACAGAAAAGATTTATTCCGGCGTGATCAGGAATTCAAAAACAATTCTCTGGAACGGGCCAATGGGCGTTTTCGAAATGGAGAATTTTGCACACGGAACCAAAGTTACTGCCGATGCGATCGTCGCTGCAACTTCAAACGGATCCTATTCACTCATCGGTGGCGGCGATTCTGTTGCGGCGATCAATAAATACAATCTCACAGAAAAAGTAAGTTATGTTTCTACCGGTGGCGGCGCACTTCTTGAGTATATTGAAGCCGGAACGCTGCCGGGTGTGGAAGCGGTGAATGCCTGAATTTTTTTTAATGTGTAACAGAAAAACTTTTTTTTCTTCCATCGTCTTTTTATTTCTCCTCGCTTCGTGCAGGGAGGAATGGAAAATATATGATGCGAAAGAATTCACAATTGAATTTCCCGGGCTGGCGAAAGATACGGCCACGCTCAACGGAGATCTCGCCGGTTTGCGAACCTATTACGATCCGGGACCGAAAAGTCTCGACTCTAATTTGTATTATGCTGTTTCAGTTTACACACTTCCTGATTCTGCGGATAAACTTGGGAATGATTTGGATGAATTTTTCCGCGCCGATGTAAAGATCTATGCTTACACAATGGGTGGAGTTCTTGCCGACAGCGGACGTGCAGTGAAAAGCGGAAAAATTGAAGGCCGTGAATACAAAGTTTTTCTCACACACCAGGCAGGAACAGTCACCATCAGGAAATTCGCACGCGGGAAACACCTTTACACGCTGCTTGTCATTACCAGTGAAATGTGTCTCGATAATTCGCAGATCGCACGTTTCATGGATTCGTTTAAACTGAAATAATATTGGTCATTGATCATTGACTATTTTTTCAAACTGTCTTTTACCGGCGGTAATTTCAAACTCACATTGATGCTGTCGGTGTGTTCCAGCATTTTCCCGAGATCCGTATTCTTTAATCCTGGAATAATTGCCGGCGCAACGCGTGCAACCGGATGATAGAGCAATGATCCATTCTTCATTTTTGGTGGAAGGATCTCGATTCTTTTTTCAAGACTATCAATAACAAAAAATAATACGCTGAGAATAAAAAGAAATTTAAAACATCCGATGAGCCCTCCGAGAAGTTTATTGAAAAATCCGAGCACCGACTTTTCGAAAAAACGATCCACCATTTTCGCAACAGCATACACTGCGAAAAGTATGGCCACGAAAATAAATGCAAATGAAATTAGCGGAATGTAAGGTGACGAAGATCCCGTCCATTTTTTTATGAGAAAAGAAATTCCATCGGAAAGATGAATGCCTCCCCATACGCCAAGAAAAAAAGCTACGAGTGTAGCCGCGGCCATGATCGCACCTTTCGTGTAGCCGCGCCAGAATCCCCAGAGAATCGGAATGATAATAATGATGTCAATGAAATTCATGGTGTGAAGTTAGACATTGAGTGTTATTTGGTTTGAAAATTCAGTATTTTCCGTTTCAACAAATGAACAATGCCAAACTCACAATGTTCAATATTCAGGGAATGAAGGTTTAATTTTCGATGTTTTTTTTCACTTGCTCATTTATCATTGGTCATTAGTCATTGATTCAAACTGTATCATAGAAAAAATTCCCCGACGACCAATTCCCATTGGCCAATGGCCAATGACTAACTTTGCACGTGCACGAAAACGATACGAAGTCAAAATGGAATAAATTACTGAGCGCGCTCGAACCTCAATTCGGAAGCGGCCTCGATGTGCAGGCAATTCTTTTCATCATCGGTGTGCAGGAACTTGGCCATGGGTTCCGGAAACTTACCAAGGAAGAAAAAGTAGATGTGATGCACATTGCCATCTGCACTTTGCTTGAACCTTACGGCTATTACAAATTTGAAGGACGAGATGCCGATAACTGGCCGCACTGGGTCGCCACTTCAAAACTTCCGAATCTGCAGGCGGGACAACAAAACCGATTGATCATTGAAGCGATCATCGATTATTTTTCCCGGAATGAAATGATCTGAAATAAAAAAGCCCCGCAAAAAGCAAGGCCGTAGAAAAAATAATTTTTTCATCAGATCTTCACCGTCACTTCATCTGTCTTGCCCGATTCAAAGCGAACTACTTTCCCGGTGTTGTAGGTAGAAGTGAAGATCACTTTTATATCCATGATCTTAGGAAGTGCCGTTTCGAAATTTGCTTTACCGGAAGCATCAGTGCTTTCCTGTACAGGGGAGATCTGAGTTCCGGTGCCAGTTCCGTCCGGATCAAGTTCAACAGTTGCACCAACGATCGGCGCACCGGTTGCAGCATCAAGTACTGTAACAACAGCTTTGCAGGGTTTATCCTTATGACAAGCCGGCGTTAAGGCAAGCATACCAATGAACAGCACGAATGTGCAGGCAACTGTGAGCTTAGGAATGTATTTGTTCATGTTTTTGCCGAGATTCAAAAAACGGTAATAGGTCCGATTTTTGTTGCAAAGTAGCCGAATGACTACTTTTGCCTTCTACAAATATAAAAAAGTTTTCAACATGCTCAAGCGCCTATACATTCCATTTCTCGCCTTGATTTCCATTCCTTTTTTCACTTCCTTCTTCGCTGCCGACAAGCGTTCTAAGGTATTGATCCATACGGATTTGGGCGATATAAAAATTGTGCTATACGATGAAACTCCAAAGCACCGTGACAACTTCCTGAAACTCGTGCAAAATCATACACTCGACAGCACATTATTTCATCGCGTCATGCAGCAATTCATGATACAGGGTGGCGATGTTGATTCGAAACATGCAACACCCGGAACTGCGCTGGGTAATGGTGATCTCGGTTATACTATTCCCGCAGAATTTAATCCTGCACTTTTTCACAAGCGCGGCGCTCTCGCTGGCGCACGGCAAGGTGATAATGTGAATCCGAATAAAGAATCATCGAGTTGCCAATTCTACATTGTACAGGGAAAAACTTTTACAGATAGCATGCTCGACATTGCGCAGAAACAACTCGACGGCGGAGTGAAGCAGGCCATTTTTTCCAAACTCATCAATGATCCTGCAAATGCTGCATTGAGAAATTCTTTTGTTCGCGCACAAATGAGAATGCAGCAAAAAGGAATGCCCGACAGCCTGAATTATTTTTCTACAATGGTTGAACCGAAGATCGATTCCATTTTCCAACTCACTCCACACCGCACCATCACCAAAGAACAACGCGAAGTTTACAAAACGCAGGGCGGCGCTCCGCATCTTGACGGAGGATACACGGTGTTCGGTGAAGTGATCGATGGAATGGATGTGGTAGATAAAATTGCAGCAATGCCCGTCGATCAGAATGCACGCCCGCTTACCGACATTCACTGCACATTCAAGATCATCAAATAAATGAGGAGAGAAAAAAGAAATTCCTCCCTGCGGATCCTTCTTGTTATTGCCGCAATTTCAGTTTTACTTTTTCAACGCTTTCACGTTTACGCTTTTTTCCACAACGGAATTTTCAGTTTCAGAAACGATACTGTTCCGCAAACACAGGAGCCGCTTTCTGATATTTTTCTCGGCAAGATCCGTGCAACTGCAAAAACTTCTTTTTCTTCCGTTACAGCAGATACATTTTCTACCATCGATGATCTGCGCGCCACACTCGCTTCGGATGAATACATGCATGTGAGCGATGCGCAGCACAATGATTCACCGAGAACACCCGAAGAGAACAGGAATGTGGTGATCAAAGACGTTTACGTTTTCGGAATAAAACGGGAAGACGACAACGATTATCATCTCATTCTCGGATCAAAACCTGAGACGTATGTTTTTCAGAATTACATGACCGCAGAAATTTCCGGGCTTCCTTCAACTTCAAGTTCGTCTTATACCACGCTGAAAACGGTAAGAGATATTTTCAAAACACAAATGGGCGTCGCTGTTTCAAAAGAACTTGTTTATTACGCAACTTTTAAAAATCCACCGATCCATCTCACTTACATTGGTGGTTCACTTTTTTTCGACAATCATCATTACGGCCAGCATTCTCGCGTGGAAGAATACCAGGTGTGCTCGTCATGGGAAATTCACCCGGTGACCACGATCACCTTCGCAAAACAGCAGTGAGTTTTTCGCATAACTTTGCATCGCAATGAGAGAACGGATCACGCAATTATTCGAAGCAGTAGAAAATTTCAACGCAACATCTCCTGATGCAGCCGAACAGTTTCGTTTGAAATTTCTCAGCCGCAAAGGAGAGATCGCTGTGTTGTTCGATGAATTCAAAACCGTTTCGCCGGAAATAAAAAAAGAAGTCGGCCAGCTTTTGAATCAACTGAAAAATACCGCGCAGGAAAAATTCGACGCTTTCAAAAATATTTCAACGAACGGCCAGGCAGGAAAAAGTTCAGTTGCAGATTCCACGCTTCCGGTTTCTTCCTTCAAAGGAAATCGTCACCCGCTGAATATTATCCGCAAGGAAATTCTTTCCATTTTCGGGCGCATCGGGTTTACCGTTGCCGACGGGCCGGAGATCGAAGACGACTGGCATAATTTTTCTGCGTTGAATTTTCCAGAAGAACATCCTGCGCGCGATATGCAGGACACGTTTTTCATTGACAAAGAAATTGCTTTGCGCACTCACACATCGAGCGTGCAGGTGCGCGTACTCGAGAAAACGCCGCCGCCTGTACGCATCGTGATGCCCGGGCGCGTGTACAGGAATGAAGCAGTTTCGGCGCGGGCACATTGCTTTTTTCATCAGGTGGAAGGATTATTTGTAGATAAAAATGTTTCGTTTGCCGACATGAAACAAACGCTGCTTTATTTCTCGAGGGAAATGTTCGGCGAAAAAACGGAGATCCGTTTGCGCCCTTCTTATTTCCCATTCACAGAACCGAGCGCGGAGATGGATATTTCCTGCACGATCTGCGGAGGAAAAGGTTGTGCGGTATGCAAACATTCGGGCTGGGTTGAAATTCTCGGATGCGGAATGGTGGACCCTGCTGTATTGAAAAATTGTAAAATAGATCCCGAGGTTTACAGCGGCTTCGCTTTCGGAATGGGAATTGAACGCATTACCATGTTGAAGTATGGTGTGAATGATCTGCGTTTGTTTTCGGAAAATGATGTGCGTTTTCTGAATCAATTCGGAGGGGCGTTATGAGTTTAACCGCTAAGGCGCAAAAACGCTAAGGAATGTCACGCAAAGAACAACTCGAAGAATTATTGAAAGAGGATCCGCGTGATCCTTTTTTACATTATGGCGTTGCTCTCGAATATGCAAAGGAAGGAAAATTGAAAGAAGCCATCGTGCGGCTGGAAAAACTCATTGCTGAAAATGAAAATTACCTCGGCGCTTATTACCAGCTCGGGCAGTTTTATGAAAAAGAAAATGAAACGGAGAAAGCAAAAAATATTTATTCGCGCGGAATTGCATTAGCTAAAAAGCAGGGAAATAGAAAAACAGAAGGAGAAATGCGGAGTGCGTTGGAAATGCTGGAGTGAAAAAAAGCGGAACCATCTTCACGATCCCGCTTTTATTTTTCTAAAAATTATTTTATCAGTGCATCAGCACTTTTTTCACAATGTGTTCTCCGTTCAGGTCAATGCTCACCACGTACACGCCCTCGGGCGCATCCGTAAGCGTGATGCGGTTATTCACCAGCGTGTATTGTAAATTTCTTCCCATCATATCGGTGATCGCGATCATTTTATAATTGATGCCGTTGCTCTCGATCACAATTTCATTATGATCATTCACAAATACATTGATCCTGTTCGGATCGATCGGCGAAATGCCGCTCGGATTATTGGTGAGCGTAATATCATCTACAGAAAAAGAAGGATCGCTTCCAGCGCCATCGTCATTATTCACCCAGTGAAAACCGATCTTCACATTCGCATTATTATTCGCCGTTGCAGGAAGTGTGATGGTGAATGCTGTCCATTGTCCTGCAGCACAACCCGTGGTTTTCGCCAGCGGATCGATCGTTGACCAGGTTACTCCGCCGTCGGCAGAAAATTGAAGTGATGCATCATCATTTGCCAAATCGCCATTCTCAAGATAAACAAATGAAAGAGAAATATTTGTTTTCCCTGTACAATTGATCAGCGGCGATTCGGCACGCATATCGGTATTGGCACAATAACCGAAACTGCAGAACCCGCCGGAAAAATAACTCGCGCCGGTATCAGCGCCTACATTCACAAAAGAAGGAATGGTAATATTCACATTGCTTACATGCAGTGTTCCGTTCATCACATTCGCAGTAACGCAACTCGAAGAACAATTTCCTGCGCCCGTTCCGGCATTGGCAGAACTGATGTACCAGGTATTTGCATAGGTTCCATTGGCGCCACTGCTTGCCGATCCCCAGGTTCCATTTGTGCCGGTGTAGGCGGAAGCGAGTTGTGCTCTATTACAACCCGTACCGAAATCTTCGGTCCAGAAAGTTTGCGCTGTTGCCGCAAAAGTTGCGAGCATAAATGCAGAAGTGTAAAAGATCTTTTTCATTTGAGTTATGGTTTGGAAAGTGAATGTACGAAATAGATGTGAAAGCGGAGAATGGAGCACGGAGAATCGAGAAATTCATGCATTGTAAAATCGCTCTTTGGTGCATTATAAATTTTCAATCTTGAATCTTTCATTCTATAATCTGTTTTTTCGTTTCAAGAATTTCTCCCTTTTCTCCAATGATGCGGATCAAATAAATTCCCGAAGCAATTCCTTCGAGGGAAATAACCCGCTCATTATCCGCAGACATTAAATCTTTCTTTATCACTCGCCCGAGCTGATCGGAGATTTCGCAGGAGAACGATCTTGCATTACCGGAATAATCAATATGAATTTCAGAGGACGCGGGTGACGGATAAATATTGAAGTGAAACTCATCAGTGAGTGCATTTATTCCCACACCAGAGCATACGTTGCAAGTGGGCGTAAATCTCCAGGCATCATTATTCGCTGTCCATTGCGTTGGATAATTTCTTCCCGGAACAACAAGTCCGGTGGTACCGGTTGAATTTTGAATTCCCTCGATAGCCATTCCGCCATTCCACCCCGTAAACAATGATTTATGCTGAATCTGTATTTCTATAATGTTCGTTGTTTCATACAGGATCACTTCTCCGGTGAATTTTAATCCTGTGCTGGCATACATAGGCGCGCGATAAATAGACGCAACGAATCTGCGATTGGGTGAGGTGCCATACGTGTTGTAATAAAAATGCTGCGTAGAATCGAGATAAAGATCCTGCCACGGGAAAAAAATACAGTTCTCCGGATCAGCCGGATTAGGAACCGCGGCGCCAATAGGCCATTGGCAATATTGATTGGCTAAAGAAATGTTGAATGAAAGAATTCCATTCGATCCCATGACCACTGCAGAATCCTGTGCGCCCATAAAACAAAAAAAGAACGGCAGTGAAATGACGGAAGACCATTGATCATCAGCAATAGTTATTTGCGTTCCGAGGTTGAATGAGTCTGGCGCATAATTGATCTGCGAAACGGAATAGCATTGAGAAAAAACTGTTTTCGAAAAAAATACAATTCCGGCAATGAGTAAATATTTTTTCATGATCGGGGTTTTTGGGAAATGAAATTTAGGAAAAAAATCGGAGAAATGAGAACTTCCTGCAGCGCAATTTATTTAACGGAAGACTGAAAACCGGAAACAACTAATGACCAATGACAAAATAATATTGCGACTGAATATTTTTATCCCCGCAAATTATCTCTTCTGCAGAAAATATTATTCCACCGTACTCAGTTTGATCATATTTGTTTTCCCTTTTTCGGTGATGGGAATGCTTGCGAGGTTGATAATGTGATCGCCGGTGACTATGTAACCATCTCTTTTCAGAATGAATTTGATATCGGCGATGGTGTGATCGGTAGAAATATTTTTATCATAATAAAATCCGCGCACGCCCCACACGAGCGAGAGTTGCGTGAGAATACTGTAGTTGTCGGTGAAAACAAAAATATTCGCTTTCGGACGATAACTCGAAACACGCAGAGCTGTGTAACCCGAATGCGTCATCATGATGATGGCCGATGCATCCACTTGTTTCGAAAGTTGTGTTGCAGCAAAACAGATGTTGTCGGAGAGAAAACGTTCGTCGTGCGAAAAAAACGGCGTTCGTTTTGCATAATACAGATTGTGCTCTTCTTCCACCTGCGTGATGATCTTGGTCATGGCTTCGATCACTTTCGCCGGATGTTTTCCAACAGAAGTTTCACCACTAAGCATAACTGCATCGGCACCGTCCATCACCGAATTTGCAACGTCGTTCACTTCTGCGCGCGTGGGAGAAATATTCGTGATCATGCTTTCCATCATTTGCGTAGCGATGATCACGGGCTTAGAAGAAAGCAAACATCTCTTCACAATCATTTTCTGCAGAACCGGAACACGCTGCATCGGAACTTCCACGCCGAGATCTCCGCGCGCTACCATCACTGCATCGGCTTCGCGGATAATATTTTCAATGTCGAGAATGGCTTCCGGTTTTTCAATTTTAGCAATGACTTTCGCATGTGCGCGTGGCTGGAAATTCAGGATGAGATGTTTTAGTTCTATAATGTCGGCGCCGTTTCTCACGAATGAAAGCCCGATCCAGTCAAATTCCAAACGCAATGCAAAATCGAGATCTTTCAGATCTTTTTCCGTGAGGCAGGGCAATGAAATTTTTGTATTCGGAAGGTTGACTCCTTTTTTCGAGGAAAGAATTCCGCCATGACGCACCACCGCTTTCACTTCATCTTTCTGATTCGTAGAGATTACTTCGAGCACTAATTTTCCATCGTCAATGAGAACGGTTTCTCCGGGTTGGACATCTTTCGGAAATTGCCGGTAGGTCATGAAAACTTTTCCTGCATTACCAATCATTTTTTCAGTCGTGAAAATGAGTTCATTCCCCTCGATAAGCTCGACAGAATTATTTTCCACTTCGCCGATGCGCAGTTTCGGTCCCTGCAAATCGCCGAGAAGAGAAACGTGAATTCCGAGTTTGCGGTTGATCTCGCGAATGTGTTTCACCTGCTCGTCCACTATGGCATAATCGCCATGAGAAAAATTAATGCGGAAAATATCTGCACCGGCTTTTGCCATTTCTTCAAGCACTTCAGGCGAAGAAGAAGCCGGCCCGAGTGTGGCGACAATCTTTGTGCGGTTGTACTGTACGCGCGCAGCAGGGGAAATTTTGTGTGTCATATTCAGAAAACAAGATTTTGTCGGGAGCGCAATGTTTCGGGATCAATGGGAAACGACATGAGGACGAAAGGAATATTTTTTATTTCGCGCAGCATACGCGAGTGATCATTAGCAGTAAAAGGCCCGCGCACAATGAAAAAATAATCGGCCTGATCCTGTTCAGGAATGAGTACCTGGTTTCCGTTCTTATTCACAATAAGTGTGAGCGCAATGTCATTTTCCGGATCTTCCTCCCGGAAAACGGTGAAGAGAACCGGCGACTGATTTTTTTTCAGTTCTATGGACATGGGCTCTATCTGTTCAAGATTTATTTCCAGCGCACGGTTAATGGCCCAGCATAAACGATATGCTTTTTCGTGGCAGGAAATTCCCAGCAGAAAAAAATCGTATTCATATTCTATATCGAGACGGAACTTCGGCATGGGAACGAATTGCGAATTAATGCGAATATACGAATGGAAGATGGAGAATGGACTCGCTGTCAGTATCTGATAAATTAATCGGTTCCCCAAAAGAAATAAGTCCGGCTTCCCTGCTCCATCATCCTTTCGTACCTTAGTATGAATTGATCCCTATGAAATATTTTTTTCTGCTGTTATTTTTCTTTTCCGGCGCAACTTCCATTCGTGCACAAACAAAATTTGCATTGCTCGACGCGAAGGATCCGATCGTTGGTGAATGGGAATGGATCGCGAATGACACGAATGCTCCTGCGGCGCCGCTTGCTGATGAACCCTGGAAGATTTTAAAATTCAATGCGGGAACTGCACAATCGATGGGTGCACTTGGTATGAATGATGACAAAGGTTATGATTGTCCTTCATGGTTTCTTGCTTTCTCGAATGGAAAACAAATTTCCGCCACACTTTCTGACGGGTGTGTAAAAAGTGACAAAGGAAAAAAATTTTCCTTCGAATACTTTTATGATGCTTCCGATGATGAACTTCTCATTACCGTGCGCGGAGAAAAATTCCGTTACCGCAGAAAAACACAATAGATAAATTTTCAGTATGGATGCGATCGTTAAAACATATTCAGCGCCAACCATTCTCGCTCTTGCAGCAAGCATAAAAAAAGATGCGGATGCTTTTCACTGGCTGATCACGAATAATTTCAAGGAACTTGCTGCGCTCGCGGATGTGCTCGTGCAGGGAAAAACAGAAGCGCTCGAATGGCTGAAGGCGAATGAATTTTCTGCGTTGCTGCTTTTTATCCGTGCACTTGATGAAGATGATGAAGCCGTTGAACACCTGATGGAGAATAATGAAAAAGCGTGGGCGGCCACTGCAAATTATTTTAACGGGAATGAATCGGCCGAAGATTTTCTCTCAGCTTTCTTCCCGCATTTTCTTGAACTTGGAAAAGTTCTGGAGAGTTGCTACAATAATAACAATTCGAATTCCGCAATAGGAGGATTTAGTGGCGCAAGCACATTACCCGGCTATGGAAAATTATTCTGATCATTGAGAAATTTTCATCCGCACACCGGGTGTCAATGCAATTACTACAGGAATTCCCGGAAGAATATTCGTGGAGAGATCAAGCCCGTTTCCCAATGGGAAATTGTATTCGAGTTCACCTCCGTACCAGACCAACTTCGTTTGCCATTTTCCGTTCTTCGAATCTTTGAAGTATCCGTCGTTAATATAATTGCCGAATGAATTCCAGTTTTTCCGGTAATAAAAAAACGGGCCGAGCCCTGCGCTTGCATTTCCTGCTTTACGGAGATCGACCGTGTACCGGAAATTGAACATGGTCATCCCCGCCAATTTCCCGGCACAATCGCGGAACAGCGCCTGGTCAATTTTCACAGAAACTTCCGGGTAAAACATGTATTCTGTTGTGACCGCAACTCCGAAATTCATGGCGAGGCGTTTCTTTTTCCCGAATGCATTTTTATAGAGATCGCTGTTCTGATTTTTATCGATGTGAAAAGTGATGCCCATGAATTTTATTCCCACGAAGAATTGAGCAGGAAGCGAATAACTCATCGCGAAGAAAAAAGAAAAAAAAAGAAATCTTTTGCCAAGCATCGGTTACAAAACTTGCTGAATGTACAATTTACGATGTACAATTTACAATTTGGAAAATAATCTGTGGCAAATTTCCGCGATTGAAAATCGCCAGTGTCAATTTCACAAATATTGCCACAGATACTCACAGGTTGCTGTCACGGCTTTTCTCTTCTGCCGTACCTGCTTTCCTGATTCTTTTGCAACTACCGCTGCCGCTATACACTGCCGCTTCTGTTTAGTGCCTACTGGTTACTGCCAACCGAATCTTCTTTCCAAACAACTTTTCCTTTCGTATCGATGTATTCCATTTTTTTATTCACATACACACGCGCCAGTCCATTCACAAAATTTGCTGCATAGTCATATTGAAACGGAATGGCCTGCTTCCCGCTTTTATCAATGAAGATCCATTTATAATCTTTCGGAACGGCCGCCAGCTCACAGGAAAAATGATAATCATAATTGTCAGGATAAATGCAGGGAATGACTTCCCGCCCCTGCATATTCACAAACCCCCACACATGCCCGTGCTGGCTCGTACCCATCGTATCATCCACGCGCTCGCAAACCGCGATCATTCCATCGGAAGGAGAATCAAATTCATGATAAAAATACGGATCGACGATCATTTTCCCGTGCAGGTCCATCAGCCCCCATTTACCAACAGAAAAATCATCATCCTCTGCATCGACTTGAAAACATTTGTATTCCGGTTCATATTCCTGAATATAGAATTTACTCACAGCAATAATATTCCCTTTCTTATCAATAAGCGAATCATTGTCCACGATAGCAACACTATCTTTGAAAGAAGAAGCATCCCGGTAATTACCAAAAACTTTTTTCCCGGTCGTGTCAATGTAAAACCATTTTTTTCCGTCAGCAGTGACTGCGGCGAGTCCTTCGGAAAAATCTTTTGCATCATCATACTCCGGCGGAATAACCCATGAATTACCGGAACGCATAAAACCGGTTTTTCCAATGACGTTCACCTGCACCAATCTCAGTCCGTTGTGAAGATCGCCGAAAAATGTATCGGGCCTGCAAGCCGGAAGCGCTTCCTGAACTTTTATCTCGGTATTGTAAATCGGCCGCTCATATGTTCCATCGAGGTGAACAATTCCCCAATCGAAACCAACGCCATAATAATTTGTTCCGCAGTTCCAGAACGAACCAAAACGATCGAAGCGCGGCGGAATAATTTCTTTCCCGGTTTTTGTAATGAGCCCGACCCGGTTTTTTATTTCCATTTCGTAAATCGAATCTCCCGGCGCATGCGAATTATAAAGGTGCTCATATTTAAATGGGATGAGGATTTTTCCATTCCCCGTAACGAGTCCGAATTTTCTCCCGATCCTCGCACTGAAAATCGAATCGCCTGAACCTTCCCACACTTCATCATATAGCGGCTGAAGAATAAATTTTCCTGACGAATCGATCACGCCCGTCTTTCCATGAAAAATTACAGTGCGGTTGTGGGCATTCCATCCGTGCCAGAGAATGCTATCGAAAATAAAAGGAATGGCGGTGTTTCCTTTACGATCGATCCATCCCCATTTTCCGTTTGTATGTGCTTCGAAAAGTGAATCGAATGGCGATGTGTTTTTTTTCAGTGCAGCATAACCCTGCGTACAATTGAATTGAACAAAAAGAACCGGCAGAATAAAAAAAAGAAAACTATAGCGGCTCATCCGTAATAAGGCTTGCTGAATGTACAATTTACGATATACAATTTACAATTTGGAAAATAATCTGTGAAAATCTATGGCAATATTCTGAAATTGATGCTGATTAGTCCCCCTGCGAGCTGTTTTGTTATGCGCCATTTTTGTTCATCCTTCGTTGCATTTCTTGGCCGTAGTCGCTCCACTATGGCCTGCAAAATGCGTCTCGGCTGAACAAAAATGGCATCATAACAATTCCAAAAAATGAATTTTAAACAGCCTCTGACTTGCACAGATTTATTACTACTTAAATTTCCCTGCAGTATTTTCTATCTTTGTTCTATAATTCTTTCATTTATGCGCTTGCCGCAATTTGTTCCGGTTATTTTTCTTTCGCTGATCTTTTCCTGCTCAGGAGAACCGGACAACAATAAAAAGATCGTTTCTCAATTCACAGGAATCCTTCCACAGCTCATGCAGAATGATTCGGGGCTTTTTCACGGAATTGTATTGGGAATGAGTATGGCGGATGTGAAAAAAAATATTACGCCGCAGGATAGTCTTGGTGTAGAGCAACCCGGCTATCTCCAGTACGAGGGAAAACTTGCAACTCAGAAGATCTACGATTACGATTGCAATTTCGACGAGAAAGGTTTGAAGGATATGACGATCGACATTCACCTGAAGGATGAAAAAAATTCCGATGCACTTTTCCGTGACTTCAGAAATTATTTCACAAAAAAATACGGGAATCCCATTGATACTACTTCCGATTTCATCTGGCAGATCAATGCCGGCAAACGCCCCGCAAAACTGATGCTCCGCCAGGGCGATGATTACCTGTATGGCGAACTTACATTTGCTTTCTACGACAAAGCGTTCGACAACTTTCTAAAGAATGGCGATACTGTTCCACCCTTGATCCCCTGATTTTTTACCTGCATTTTATTGTCATTCACCGTTGAGAATTGCTAATTCATAAACCTTTCTCCCTGCAAATAATTCCTGCTGTTTTACTCCTCGTTCCTCTCCATTGTCAGGTCTTTGCGAATGTGTATTTTTAACCCTCTATGGAAAGTTCACGCTTCGAATCCGGTAGTCCGGTTACTGCGCAGTCGGGTGTTTTAATGGAAGTGCGGAATCTCGTTACTGAATTCCGGACGGAAAATGAAACGGTGAAAGCGGTGAACGATATTTCTTTCACTATACGTGCAGGAGAAACAATCGGCATCGTGGGTGAATCGGGTTCTGGAAAATCAGTAACCGCGCTCTCCGCAATGCGGCTCATTCCGAATCCACCGGGAATAATTTCTGCAGGGGAAATCCTTTACAATTCGAGAGAGAACGGCCAGGTAGATCTCGTGAATCTTTCCGAAAAAGAAATGCGGAAATTCCGCGGCAATGAGATCGCGATGATCTTCCAGGAACCGATGACCTCGCTCAACCCGGTTTACACCTGCGGAGAACAAGTGATGGAAGCCATCCTGCAACATTGGAAAGATCCTTCTATTCCTCCAATGAAAAATAGCATTCAGCTCGTGCTGCAATGGATCTACACCTGGATCATTATCCGCACGCTCATTATCACGTCTTCGATCATCCTGATTTGTCTTTGGGTGCGGCATATAACTTTGCCGCTGAAAATTCTCGGAATTATTTCCGGGATTTACCTGCTCGGACTCACTGCCTATTATTTTTTCAGGAGGGGAAAAGGAATTGCGCGGCCGCTGCAATGGCTCACTTCGAGACAACGTGTGGCGCGCGCAAAAACAAAAGAACTTTTCGATCAGGTACAACTTCCCGATCCCGAAAGAATTTTAGAAAGTTTTCCGCACCAGATCTCCGGCGGACAAAAACAGCGCGTGATGATCGCTATGGCCATGTCGTGCAATCCGCAATTACTTATTGCTGATGAACCGACAACTGCGCTTGATGTGACCGTGCAGAAAACCATTCTCGAACTCATGCGCGATCTGCAGGCCGAGCGAAGTATGAGTATCCTGTTCATCACGCATGATCTTGGTGTGATCGCTGAACTTGCCGACCGCGTGGTAGTGATGTACAAAGGAAAAATTGTGGAGCAGGGTTCGGTGCTTGATATTTTTTCAAATCCGCATCATCCTTACACCAAGAGTTTGCTCGCATGTCGTCCTCCGCTGAACAAACGTTTGCAATGGTTGCCTACTGTCCGCGATTTCATGCACACTTCAGATACGGGCGAGATCGTGGAAAATAATCGTTCCGTGCTTGAAGTGACGCACAGTCTTGTAGTGACCGATGCAGAGCGAAAAGAAAATCACCGGAAACTTTACGGGCAGGAACCCATTTTGCGCGTGAATGCTCTCAAAACTTATTTCACCACGGAAAAAAATATTCTTGGTAACCCGACGAAAGTGGTGCGTGCCGTGGACGATATCAGCTTCGATGTTTATCCCGGTGAAACGCTTGGGCTGGTTGGTGAATCGGGTTGCGGAAAAACAACTTTAGGCAGAACCATCCTCCGCCTCATTGAACCTACGGAAGGAAACATTATCTGGAAAGGAAAAGAGATCACGAATCTTTCCGCTGGTGAATTGCGTGCGTTGCGCAAAGATCTCCAGATCATTTTCCAGGATCCTTATTCTTCATTGAATCCGCGAATCACCATTGGCGATGCGATCACGGAACCTATGCGTGTGCACGGCATAGGCGTGAATGAAAAAAACAGGAAGCAGCGCGTGATAGAATTACTGCACCGCGTGGATATGAATGAATCGCATTTCTACCGATACCCGCATGAATTCTCGGGAGGGCAACGCCAGCGCATCTGCGTTGCGCGCGCACTCGCACTCAATCCGCAATTCATTATTTGCGATGAATCGGTTTCTGCGCTTGATGTTTCCGTGCAGGCACAGGTGCTTAATTTGCTCAATGAACTGAAACAGGAATTCAATTTCACTTACATTTTTATTTCGCACGATCTGAGTGTTGTAAAATTCATGAGCGACAGAATGGTGGTCATGAATAACGGTAAGATTGAAGAAATGGGCGACGCCGACCAGATCTACAATCAGCCCGCAACAGAATACACGCAGAAACTTATTGCGGCCATTCCTAAAGGAGAACTCGATGACATCCGCGCTTCCATGTCGCGCAAACGCATGAGAGCAGAAGCTGTTTAAATGAAACGCCTCCCGCTTTTTTATATTCCTGCCCTCTTTATTTTTCTTCTCGTCATGAATTTCATTTCCGATGGAATTTATGATACCGGTGATGGTGTGATGCATCATCTCATTGCAAAATATTCGTGGAAACATCCTGCACTCCTGCTCGATCATTGGGGAAAACCATTGTACACACTTTTTTCTTCTCCCTTCGCGCAATTCGGTTACAAGGGCAGCGTAGTGTTCAATATCATCACACTGTGCGCAACTGCTTTTCTCACCTGGAAGATCGCAGAGCGAATGAATATTCCTTTCGCCGGGTTTGCGCCATTGCTCGTGATCTCCGCGCCGATCATGCTGCCGGTGGGAATGAGCGGGCTCACCGAACCCTTTTTCGCTTTCATTCTTGTTTCCGGAATTTATATTCTGCTCAGTGGCCGCGCGGGGCTCGCCGCAATCATCATTTCTTTTCTTCCGTTCGCACGCACCGAAGGATTTTTTCTTGTCCCGCTTTTCGCTTTGATTTTCGCAATGAAAAAAGATTTCTCTTCTGTTTTTCTCCTTGCAACAGGAACCGTTCTTTACAGCATCATCGGCCTGATCTGTAAACATGATCTGCTTTGGGTGATCCATGAAAATCCTTACCGCGGTGCAGAAAAAATTTATGGCCATGGAGGATTGTTCGATCTCGTGGGGAAAAATGAATACGTGTGGGGATGGGGAATGACGGCGCTGCTTGCTGTGGGAATTTTACTTTACCCGTTTCACAAAAAACTTCGCGTTAATATTCCGGGGAATGAATTTGTGATCATCGGCGGATGCTTTCTTGTTTTCTTAATGATGCATTCTGTTTTCTGGTGGAAAGGATTGTTCGGTTCGCTCGGGCTGCATCGTGTGCTGGCTTGTACCATTCCGCTGGCGGTGATCATTTCATTGAGGGCTTTGCAACTTCTCCGTTCGCTCATCCCGAATAGGGCGCTGAGCATTTTTCTTCTTTCGGCTGTTACCGGTACACAACTTTTCTTAGTGTGGAAGCAACATCCGCTTCCATTTAAAATTTCGTGGCAGGACCGGGGAAAAATGAACACCGTTAATTTTCTTTCTCAAAAAGGAATGCAGAAGAACAAAGTATTCTGTGCCGATCCGTTTTTTGCCATGCTTACCAATAAAGATCCGTGGGATAAAACACTGTGGGAACAGTTTAATTGTACCTGTCCCGAAATGAATTTCAAAAACGGGGATCTCATCATCTGGGAAACACATTTCGCGCAGTTCGATATTCCTTTTCCCGTTCAATTACTTACAATGGATTTGCGTTTCCGGGAAATTTACAGAACCGGCCAGATTCCAAAAGACAAAAGTGAAGCGGATAAGAAGTCGGCGGTAGTTGTGTTTGAATACAACGTTGAAAAAAGTTCAGAGTTGGCTGATAAATGAAATGATCGCTGAACATTGAACTCCGGACTTTGAACATTAAACGGCGCCAAGATACACCCAGTCTCCTTTTACATTCTCACAGGAATAATTCTTCAATGGAATGGCTGACGTTAATTTTTCTTTGAACGGAAAAAAATTTACATGTTCGTCGAGCGTGTAATAATAATAACGCTGCTTCGGAGTAACAATGAAAACCTGCTTGCGTGCAATGCGTACCAATTCTTTCATGCATTGTTCCAGTTCGATGAGGTGTTCAACCGTGTGGCAGCAAGTGACCACGTCGAATGATTTATCGGCGAAGGGCATTTTCTCTATATTGCCTTTCACGTATTGGTAAACATCCCCGTTCTTATCCGTGTCTTTGATGTCGAATCCTGTCAGTTGCAGTTGCGGATATTTTGCGCGAATCTGTTTCAGTAAAAAACCATTTCCGCTTCCCACATCAATGAGCGTTTGCGCCGACGGATCAATATTTTTTAAAATGAATGCTACACTTTGCCGGTTGAGATCGGTAACGCGGTTGCGGGAGATCGTATTGAGGTTATTGTAGAAACGATCGTAATCTTCCGGCGTGAAGGAATGCACCCTGCTTTTGAAATTCATCACTTCACGAATATTTCTTCCACGATAGGCAAAATAAAAAAACGGGTACATGAACCAACGCGAATCACGGATCACCGGCGGAATCCATTCGTCCATGAAATAGCGTATGACGTTGGTGATGTTGCGATTCACAGAATTAATAATGAGTTAATCATAGAATTATCGAAAGTAAAGTTTTTCCCTTCTTCATTTATCGCTCTTCTTTGCTTTGTCGTATTTCCCCCTCACATGATTCCATTTTATCCGGAAAAGATCAACGAGCATCCCGGGCGCGTGACGCATTAAGCTCACACTCGAATGATCGTCACTGCTGCGGAAATGCACGGGTAATTTTTTTATATCGTAATTTCTTTTCAACGCTATGTAAAGTAATTCCACATCGAAGGTGAAACTGTTCAGTCGCGAAACTAAAAAAAGGTCATCGGCTGTTTTTGCACGGAATCCTTTTATGCCGCATTGCGTATCGAACATTCCCGTGGTGATGAATCGCCCGACGATGAAAGTAAAAATGCGGCTGCCGAGTTTCCGCATTCCTTTTATTTCAGAAAAATATTTCGACTCGGGCAAACGACGGTCGCCGATCACGATGTGAAATTCTTTTTCGGTGAGGTACTGTACAAACCGTTCTATCGTTTCAAATTCAAAGGGAACATCGGCATCCGTAAAAATCCGGACATCGCCGGTCGCGATTTTCATTCCTGCGCGCACTGCCCCTCCTTTGCCTGTATTTTTCTTCAGTCCGATGAAAGTACAGTTGTTCTGCAACACAACCTTTTCCGTTTCACCGCCATCGCCCGAGCCATCATCGACCACGATGATCTCATTGGAAGGAAATTTTTCACTCAGCCATTTTTTAAAAGCCGGAAGCTGTTCACGGAGAAGAACAGCGCTTTTATAGGAAGGAAGAATGATGCTCAGTTTCATTTTGCGCCGTGATAATAACAATTGTTCCAGAAAATATCATTCCCGTCGCGGAAAAATAAATTAGTTCCTCCCGGCCTCAACAACAATTCATCGATGCATAATTCTGTTCCTGGTTTCAGATCTTTATTCCATACTGTAAACTGAAGATGCATTCCCGCAGCAGGAACGGTTATCGGAAATTCAATGAGTCCCCAGTTGCCGTCTATCGCCTGCACATTTCGCAGCGCGTCGCTTATCGAATAAAAAGGTTGCACTTTTTTCGAAGTATCATACACAAAAGTTTCCATCGTAACGCGGGGATAAATATCGTCGCGAATGTGATCCATCCAGAAAGAGCACAGGTAAGTTCCTGGAACAGGGATCACCGTGTCGATGACGCGTTCAAATTCTGTGGTCACAAATTTATGCGATGCTTTTCCGCGGAACGCTCTTCCATTTCCATTATCATAATTCCTGTAAATGAAAAATGGTGTGGAGTCGGAAGAAAAGAATTTGCCCTGCGAATATTTTTTCATGGCATCCACTTCTCCGCCCAGCCAGTCATGATAGGTTTCAGGAATATTTGCAAGGTCATTAAGTGCGAGCGAATAGATCTCATACTGTGCTGAAGTGGCAATCTGTTTTGCCAGCGCAAGAATTCGTTTTTCATTTTCATCCAGCATTTCTTTTTTCACCAGCAACAACAGCGGACGCTTGTCATGAATATCTTTCATTACATCAAACGGTTTATTCGGATCCATTACGAGTGAAATAAGATTGACAGTCTGGCTAAGCGAAACTCTCGCAGAATTCACACCCATGAGCGGCAACCCGGTTTTGAGTGAAACGATATACGATTGACGAACAATATCCGCATCAGCAGGCACACGCGCAATATTTTCAGAACCCTGGTGAAAATACGGTAACGGAAGTATGGCCTGGAACTGCGCAGCGTTGAATCCTTTCATCCATTGATCAGCAGGAAGTTTATCCGATTCATCCTCGAGTTCTGCAATGTGATTATCATACTCTTTTTCTTTTCCTGCATTGAGATAATACGCATCATAAAAAAGAAGAGAAGGAACAAGAACGAGTACTAGTATGCGCAGAATTTTTTTGTGCTGCAATACGCGGAAGATCCTGTACACGGCAATGATATTCGCGATATAAAAAAATGCCCACGTAAATCTTCCTATCGCACGGAACTGCCGCACCGGACCGAGATAAGTGAGCCAATTCTCATGGCCGCCGATAAATGGTTTCCCGAATGAAAAATAAAGCAGCACGAGCGACACCCAGAAAAAAATATTCAGCGCTTTATTATCCGTCACCTGCAACACCAACCGGAAACGTTTCCTGAAAAGACGATAAAGCTGAACGGAAAAAAGAAGCAACAGTCCTCCCATTGCAACAAGCCCCACGTAAGACATGCCTTCAAAAGTCAACTGGTCGTCTGGTGGATTTACATTTTTGAAGATCGAATGAAAAATGGGTTCATACGGTTTTCCATAGGGATAAAAAACTCCGTCGAGACGCGAATGAAAAACAAGATAGCCCCAGGGCGCGTGCGTGCGGTCGTGCACATGATCCGACATCATGATGAGTGATTGCAGCAGGAGAACCGGTGCAATAAATTGTATGGCGAGATGTTTGGCTGCAAATTTTATTCTGCCGAATCCGCGATCGCGCGAAAGAAAAAGTACCAGCCAGTACGCGCCACCAATGGTGGCGAAAAAAGCAAGAAAATAAAGATGCGTTGACGCGCCGAGAAAAACAATGAACCCGATGAAAACACTTTTCATTGCACCTGCCTGGTCGTAAAAACGAAGCAACATGTAAATGAATGCGGGAATTAAAAAAATCCAGGTGAGTGAATAATGTCCTGCCATGCGCATCACCTGCGGGGAAAGAAATGCAATGGCTGTTGCCGAAAGTGCGCCGTAATACCAGGGCAATCGCAGGTGACGGAAAATTGCATACAGGAAAAGTGCGCCCAGCACCGGGGAGAAGAGCATGAGTAAATTGATCAGCGCAACTCCCAATGGCGCTGCACCGGTTCCGAAAATTTTTGCAACATTATTCACGAACGGCATTGCGCCCGTGAAAAAAATACTTTCGCCATAAGGATAATTTATACTCGACTGGCTCCAGTACGCATGATCATATTTGACATGATAAATTGTTTCATAATAGATCTGCAACCCGTCGCCGCCCGCGCTGAAATAAGTGCTCGCCGGGTGCCGTAATAATTTTCCGTAAAAGAAAAACAGCAGCAGCAGGGAAATTCCCAGCGTGAGCAGAAAACCTTTCTCGCTCGCGATGCGCTTCAGTGTGTGAATGAATTTCAACGCTGGTTTTTTCGGTCAAAAATATTGTAAAGGAGAATGCACCAGATCGCGCGGAAACCATCTTTCCACCCGATCTTTTTCCCTTCTTCGTACGTGCGCCCGTAATAAGAAATGCCCACTTCGTAAATACGCACGCCTTTCACGCGGGAAATTTTTGCAGTCACTTCCGGCTCGAAGCCAAAACGTTTTTCTTTAAGCAGGAGCGATTTGGTAATCTTCGTATCGAATAATTTGTAACACGTTTCCATGTCCGTGAGATTGAGATTGGTGAACATGTTGGAAAGAAAAGTAAGAAATTTATTTCCCAGCGTGTGCCAGAAAAATAAAACGCGATGTGGTTTTCCTCCCATGAAACGCGAACCGAAGACCACATCTGCAAAACCGGAGAGAATAGGTTTGAGCAGAATATTATATTCTTCGGGATCATACTCGAGATCGGCATCCTGGATGATGAGGTAATCGCCGGTGGCGAGTTCAATTCCTTTATGAAGCGCAGCGCCTTTCCCCTGGTTGAACGGTTGATTGAAAAGACGGATGTCGTATGATGAATGTGATGAAATATATTTTTCGATCACCGCTTGTGTTTCATCTTTTGAAAAGTCATTGACGATAATGATCTCCTTCTGCATGCCGCCGTTCAGATCCACTGCGATCACTTTGTCGAGGATGAGATGAATGGTGGCTGCTTCGTTGTAAGCAGGAATGATGATGGAGAGTTTTTTCATTGGTAAAAGAGTTCCGAAGATACGCTTTCGGTGCGTTATTGAGAATGAATTTTTTTTTCCGGGGTTCGTCTCGAACAATGAGACAATGCATCAGGCGTTGGCACCTGTTATATTTTACCTTTACCGGCGATGTCATTCTGGAAAAAGATCGTGGCCTTTTTTTCCCGCTACGAACCGGTTTTATTTGTGGTCGCAACTTTGTTCATGCTGAACGAAGTTTTTGCGAACGGTTGGCTTGTTACTGAAGATAGTTCAGCGCATATTTATAATTCCATAATTACGCGGGAACTTTTTCTTCATCCTACCCCGTTTCTTAAAAGTGTATTCATTCTCAATCCTTCGCCCGTACCGAATTCGCTAAGTCATGTCCTTCTCGGGGCCCTCTCTTATTTTTTTTCAATAGAAATTTCGGACAAGATCATTCATGTCATCAACGTATGCGGAATGTGTTTCGCTTTTCGTTTCCTGGTTCGGCAGATCAACCCGGGGCAACCGTATTACAGCTGGCTCATCTTTCCTTTTGTTTACTCCGGCCTGTTTTATCTCGGTTTTTATAATTTTTACATGGGAATAATTCTCAGTCTTACAACTATGGCCGCATGGTTGTATGCCGAAAAAAGATCGTTCGGGATCCGGCGTGTATTCTTGCTCGTGTTTTTGTGCACGCTTCTTTTTTTCACACACCTCATTCCGTTCCTGCTTTTTGTTTTTGTAGCGGGCATGCGGATATTATTCCGGCTGTTTCATAAAAATTATCGCACATTTTTTGTAAATACGGGGATATTGTTTTCTGCGCTTATTCCGGCGATGATCCTTTTTTTTATTTATTACACACACCGGACAGAAAATACAGGGACAACCGTTTGGGCCAGTGCATGGATATCAGTGAAAAAACTTGCCACGCTGCATCATCTCTCTGTTATTTCAATGTATCAGCAACCGGTTGCGATCACGATCTCCTGTGTTCTTTTTTTCAGTCTGCTTTTGTCGCTGATCTTTTTTTTCAGAAACAAAAGCAATTATGCAATGGCGGAAAAAGAACGTTTTCTGTTCTGGGGAATCTGCTGGATAGTGGTGCTTGCTTTGATCTTCATTTCCCCGGATGATTTCGGAGGAAGCGGCGCAATGACAATCCGCCTCATTGAGCTTTCATGGTTTTTCTTTCTTCTTTTTCTTGCTTCAGGAAAGCTGCCGGAAAAAATAATCCGGACACTCGCATTCTTTTCCTTTGCATCAGCGATGATCATGATGCATTACCGGCAACCGCAGATCGCAGGACTTGCGCAGGATGCAAAAAAAGTAATGAAGCTGGCCGGGGAAATTCCTTCTAATTGCACGGGCGCCTACATTCCTGTAACGGAAAACTGGCTGCGTTTACATATAGGCGAACTTGCTTTCGCAGAAAAAAAATCGCTGATGCTCTCCAACTATGAAACTGTTCACGATTTTTTTCCCCTGCTGTGGAGTAAGAATTTTATTTACAACTATAAGATCGGCGGGCTCTCCTCTTCCGATATTCCGTGTGCACGTTGTTATTGGCCCGAACAGCCTGGAAAACCGGACAAGGAGATCGACTACCTGATCGTGTGCAATGATAAAAGTGATACGTCTGATTGTTTCCGGCAGATGAATGACTCTCTAAAGGTTCATTATGTTCTCAGGGAAGAAGTTCCCCCATTCAGGCTTTACGAGTCTAAATTATTCCGGCAGAATTTTTCTTACTGATCTTTTTTATCCTTCGCAAGGATCCTCACGGTTACGTTGTCCATATAAACTTTCGCTTCATCACCGTTCCACAGAAAAACTTTCACCTGTTTAGTTCCTTTCGGCAGCGTACGCGTCCATCCCGTGATGGACCATTCGCCGGGATTCAGATTGAGTTCAGAAACGTGCATTCCTTCCCAGCTATCGCCATTGGCAGTTATGGCGGTGAATACAATAAGCGCTGAGGTGTTCCTTTTTTCTATTCTTATTCTGCAGCTGAGTGTGGCGGCAACAGGAATTTCTTTCACTGAATCCGGAACATTGGTGACCACAGCAATGCTGTACATATTTTTTCCGCCGGCAAAAGTTCCTTTTTTACCAATGAAAAATCCGGCGGTCATCAATTCGCTGTACGGATCTTCATTTTCAAAATCGTCCCAGGATTCTGCAATCGTTTTCAGTTTCTGTGGCGGAGGATCCATCAACCGGAATAAAGCGGTTTTTGTTTCCGGAAAATATTTCAGGATGTCGGCCATTGCGTAAAGCGCCGTGTCTTCCATCGGCAAATAATAATATCCGCAGTTTCTCAGAAATTCGCTTCTCACAGTATGGCCGAATTCATTCATGCTGTAACGCATCCGGTAATAATTCACAGGAAGATCATACGGTAAATCGGTCGAGATCATATCAGCAAAAAAAGGAGGATCAACTTTTATTTTCTGATCGCGGAGAATTTTCATCGCGTCTTTTACATTTTCCTGTTCGGAACAGTCGTAATAATGTTTTGTATTGACGCAAAAACAAAAATGGATAATGAAAAAAACACTCGTTGCACCGAGCATGTATTTCCCGGCTTTGCCCGAATTCATTGTAAAAGATGAAAACAGCAACAACAGCAAAGGCAGGTAAAAAAGTGTGACACGCCCGGAAATATAATTGCTTCCGAGAATGAAATGCTGCATCACCGGGAGAATAAAAGAAAGAACAAGCAGAACAAGAACGAATAATGTTGTTCTGTCTTTTGTGTTTTTCATTCGCAGAAATAACTGTATTGCCACAAGGAACGGTATCGCACTGAAAAAAATGACCAGCGGCAATGCGAGCATATCACTGTACGGAGCAATGTAAGCCGTGCTTTTGCCCAATGAAGAAAACAGGAAGAAAGGAGAATGGACTTCATCGCCAAGAAAAAAAGCGCCATTCGCATTTAATTTTTGCGCGTACGGGAATAAAAAAACGATCGCTATTAACGGGATGAAAGCCGGCACAAGATAATTTCTCCTCCGGCGCGTTTTGTCCGAATAAAGAAAACAAACGAAGAATAACGCCGAAGCAACCAGCACATGAATGAGTGCCAGATTGGCCGCCGTGGCAAGCAGGAAAAAGAGTTGTGCTTTAATACAACTGCTCATTTTTCCGGAAGAGAAGAAATTGCCACTGTAAAAGATCCCGCACATCATCATGGCCACCGAAAGTCCGTACCCGCGCGCAATGGAAAAATAATCAAGCAGCCAGGGCTGCAGTGCGATGATCAGGAAAACAGGAAGTATCCGCCAATTGTTGCCGAACCATTGTTTGAGCGTGGCGATCAACGCGGTGAAAAATATTCCGCCGGCGAGTACATTCGGCAATCGCAGAGCCAGTTCTCCCGATCCGAAGAGTGAAACGGAAATTTTCATGAGCCACGTGTTGAGCAGGTGATTGTTTGCGCTCATGTAATTCAAGTCGTGCGGCAGCCATCGCGGGGTTCTCACATATTCGAAAAAAGTTTGCGCTTCATCCCACGTGATGGAAATATTTTTTGCGCGGATGGCCAGGTAAATGAAAAGTGCGCCTGCCGATAAATACAGGACGGGAGTGCCGGACGAAAATTTTTTAGAGTCGGGGAAAGTTACCGGCATCCGTTAATTTGCTAATGACGTATTTTAATAGGCATCTTATACGAAAGAAATTATTCAGCGAAAACTTTCAATGACAAAACATCAACACATTTTCCAATCAGCACATTAGCACATTAATCAATCACCATTTCCGGAATTTCTCCTTCGACCAGCAATTTTCCGGCTGTTGCTTTTTTTATCTCTTCAACGGAAACTCCCGGCGCGCGTTCGAGAAGTTTGAATCCCTTTCCGGGAATCACTTCCACCACGGCAAGTTCGGTAACAATTTTTTTCACGCAGCGCACACCCGTGAGCGGGAGCGTACATGCAGGCAGCAATTTCGATTCTCCCGCTTTATTCACATGCTGCATGGCAACAATAATATTTTTTGCAGCAGCAACAAGATCCATCGCTCCACCCATTCCCTTCACCATCTTTCCCGGAATTTTCCAGTTGGCAATGTCGCCGTTCTCACTCACTTCCATTGCGCCGAGAATAGTGAGGTCCACTTTTCCTGCACGTATCATTCCGAAACTTGTTGCGGAATCAAAATATGCTGTGCCGGGAATTTCGGTGATGGTTTGTTTTCCTGCGTTGATCAGGTCGGGATCTTCATCGCCTTCGAATGGAAACGGCCCCATACCCAGCATCCCGTTTTCCGATTGCAGCATCACGGTCATTCCCTTCGGAATATAATTAGCAACGAGCGTAGGAATTCCTATTCCGAGGTTCACGTAATATCCGTCCCGGACTTCTTTTGCAATGCGTTTTGCTATTCCGTTTTTATCAAGCATAATTGAAAAAATTCAAAAAAAGAAAAGACAAATTCCAAAAACAAGAGCGTGGATGATTGCGAGCGTAGCGTGACAATCTTGTGCGATGGAGGTTTTGGGAATTTTATTTATCGCCCTTCTCGTCTTTTTTCGGAGAAGAAGGCATGGACACCGGTGTTGCATTCGCAGCTTTGTGATCGATACGAAGCTGGATCGTTTCATACCGGCCAACGGGGAAAGAGGCCTGCGTGAGTTTTTCTCCTGCGAGAATAAATTTCAATTCACTTCCATCGCGCTCCATGAGTGCGCCGGTCGCCTGCATGTAACGTGTACGCACGCGCGGACAAAGAAGAAAAATAGGATTGCCTTTTAATTCGAGAACATTCATTTCGAATTTATCAGCAGCTACTTCCTGGGGGAGATAAAGCTTGTCGCCTTTGTAGTCGATGTATGGTTTCATTATGTGTTTTCGGTTTGCAAGTGTTCGGTGTTCTGTTTTGAATTGGCTAATTTACTTTTTTCTTACGGTTCTCTGCTCTATTCTTTTTTCATATTTTTCTCCTTTGAAAATACGCTGAATGTAGATTCCGGGAACATGTATCTGCGCCGGTTCGAGTTCGCCGGGCTCCACGAGTTCTTCCACTTCCGCAATGGTAATTTTTGCAGCACCGGTCATAGGATCATTGAAATTGCGCGCTGTTTTTCTGAAAATAAGATTTCCGAATTTATCACCCTTCCACGCTTTCACAATGGAAAACTGCGCATTGAAAGCATACTCGAGTAAATAATCGTGTTCTTCTCCCTGGAAAGGAAGTTTTCGCGTTTCTTTTCCATTGGCAATTTCTGTTCCCACACCCGCGCGCACCCACACGGCAGGCATTCCGAATTTTGCAGCCATGCTTCTTGTTGCCAATGTTCCCTGCGGAATAAGATCCACTTCCAGTTCTCCACTGAGCAATTGCCGTTCAAATTCTGCATTCTCTCCCACGTAAGAAGAAATCATTTTTTTCACCTGGCGCGTTTGCAGCAAAAGCCCGATACCAAAATCATCTACTCCTGCGTTGTTGGAAATGCAAGTGAGATTTTTCACACCCTTGCGCACGAGCGCAGCAATGCAATTTTCGGGAATGCCGCAAAGGCCGAAACCGCCGAGCATAATGGTTGCCTCGTCATTGATATCACGGATGGCTTCGTCGGCGTTGGAAACTACTTTATTCATGGAGTATGAAATACGAAAATTCTACTAAAAGTTACGAATTACGAAATGTACGAATGGGTACTATTTCGCAGGGAGAGCGAATATACGAAGTGCGGATGGAAATGGAAATGGGGTGGAAGCCGAAAGAGGTGGAACGGGAATTACCGGATGAGGTGAAAAAATCCCGTAAACGTTTTGCCTTTTTCACAGGGAGTGGTAAGGATATAATAGTAAACTCCTTCGACAAGATTCTTACAATCCCAATCGTTATGGTAATTATCACTTTTAAAAACACGGTATCCCCAGCGGTCATAAACTTCCAGCTTCCATCCGTCGGACTGAATACAATCTATTGAGAATTTATCATTTGTTGCATCGCCATTTGGTGTAACCACATTTATTAATGTACAGGAATAATTTTCACAGGGATTGAAAATACAATTCCGGAAAACCGCGCAACTGCCAATTCTACTTTTGGGAATATCGCTGACATCATTATCAAGATCGATGTAGTAAGAACTTGTGCAGACAGAATTGCTGCCGGTTGAAGAGCCGGAATTCCCGGCTTCCGGAATTCCGGTTAATCCATAAACATAATCGGTACCGCCATCGGGATTGGAACCTTGAAATCGTAAGGCATCTCCCGTTGTCCAGATCAATTCTTCGCAACCATTAAGAGAATCTGATGGATCAGAATCACGATAAGCAAAATCGGCTCCACCTGCACTATTGGAATGATAATCCTGGTAAGTGCTGTAATTGCCGATGTTGTAAAATTCAGATAAATTCCAGGCGCCACCCGTGAAAGTATATTCAAAATCTCTGCTAAGATGAGCGCTTGTATATCCTATGTTTTCCATGCTTCTTTCGGAGAGAAGCATTTTTCCGGCTGAAGAAAAATTCAAACTCGAAACCGGGTTTGAATAGGACTCGAGAAGATAATTCGGCATGGCGATCTCGAATCGTTCCGTTCCGGAAAAATCTCCGTTCTGATCGAGTGCCACCGACCACACCGAATTGTTATCGAAGGGAAAAGATGCGGAAGAGGTCACTGACTCATCTTCTGTGTAATCTGAAAAATAAACTCTCGCTTCCCCGTTGTAGTCACTGTAAACGCCAACACCCCAGGGCAGATCACCATAAGGTGGGGCTCCGGCCAATCCATTATCAGGTGCGAAAGGATCAAACCTGCTCAGTATAACGCCGGTCATGCTTACGCGATAAATCTTTCCGTCTTCAAAATTGGTCACGAAAAGTTGATCATGCCATTTATCGTAAGTAATATTTCCAAGCCCGGGCCCTGTATTCGGAATTTTTGTTGCACTCGAACTTGAAGGATTCGGATCGGTCAGTACGAAATCGCTCACACTTCCATCTGCTGCGTTCACTTTGTAAATTCCACCAGGCCCTGCTGTTCCGGCTGGAGTAGGGCCATAAACAAAACTGCTTGCAACAAATATATTACCGAGATTATCAATTGTTACACCGAAAACGGAACCCATTCTCGATGCCTTCCATTGTCTTGAAATTGCATTCGTCGCCGGCAAAATTGTATTTATGGACCAGTTTGCGGAAAACGGAGCGCTGATCACCACATTTCTCGTATCATAAACATGAAGCACATAATCTGTTGAAGTATCGAGCGGATAATTTGTAACCGCAGTCATACCAACGTTCATCAGTGACTGGGAAATTGAGTTCACTCCCAGCATTGACAAAAAGAAACATGAATAAAAATATTTCATTCTTCGCCTGTTATTCTTTAATGAAAATACAACGTGTTACCGGATTCGACAATTAAGTTTTTGCGATTTCTTACCTGTACAGCGTCTCCTAATATGGTAATTCCCCCGACTTATCATAATGATAACACCTCATCTTGCGGTAACATATCCAGTGAAGGGTAAGCGGGTGTTTTCTGCCGGTATTTAACAGGAATTTATCAATGAAAACTGCCGAATCCCCGGAAAGAAATTTCTGATTCCCGGCTAACCTGCTTTTCCAGCCGCTTATCCCCTGCTCGTTATTAAAGAATAAGTGTTCCACATGAGTTGTCTTTTAATACAACTGCAATTTTCCTCAATATCATTTCCTGATATTTCCAATGAAAAAACAATCTACACATATAATCTTTTTCGCATCAATTCGCACTTAGCATTTTTGTCCCCGATTCGTATTTCGTAACTTTTAGTAGAATTTTCGTATTTCGTACTCTTCACTCACCAAACAACGTATCCACATTCGGATCATGAATATCAGTATCATCATCCTTCGAACAATTCAGATCCATGAGAATTTTTTTTGACGGGCGCGGAAATGCTCCTTTGGAAATTTTTAAACTTTTATCGGCATAAACTTTCTGAAAAAATAATCCCCATATAGGAAGCGCCATTGCTGCGCCTTGTCCTTGTTCCATATTATCGAAATGAATACTGCGGTCTTCTCCTCCCACCCAGCAGCCGGCAACCAAATCGGGCGTAAGTCCCATGAACCATCCGTCTGCATTTTCCTGCGTGGTTCCTGTTTTTCCTGCAATGGGATTCATGAGTTTGTATTTGCTTCGCAATCGTGCGCCGGTTCCGAAATCAACAACGCCCTGCATAAGATTGATCATGATGTATGCTTTTTCTTCGCTCATCGCTTCGTGGCTTTTCGGAATGAAATCTTCGAGCACTCTTCCGTTCTTGTCTTCGATGCGCGTTACAAACGTCGGTTCTATCCACGTTCCCTTATTTACGAAAGTAGAATTCGCTCCCACCATTTCGTAAACAGAAATATCTGCAGTACCCAGGCAAAGTGAAGGAACAGGATCGAGCGGAGAAGTGATTCCCACATTTCTTGCGAAATCAACTACTGCGCGCGGGCCGAATTGTTTCATGAGATATGCAGAAATATAATTGATGGAAAGTGCAAGGGCTTTGCGAAGCGAGATCATTTGCCCTTCGTATTTCTCATCTGCTTTTCCTCCCGCATTATCGGGACACCATTCTTTGTTGTCTTCGGTGGTGATACACGTGCGCACGCAGGGAACTTTATCGCAGGGAGAATATCCTTCCTGTATGGCGAGTGCGTACACGAATGGTTTGAAAGTAGAACCCACTTGCCGTTTCGATTCTTTCACGTGATCAAATTTGAAATGGCGGAAATTTATTCCTCCCACCCACGCTCGTATGTAACCCGTTTGCGGTTCCATTGCCATGAATCCTGTTTGTAAAAATCCTTTGTAATAGCGGATGGAATCCATCGGCGACAGAGTCGTGTCAATATCTCCGTTCCAGGAAAAAACTGACATTCTTATTTTCGTGTGAAAATTTTTGTCAATGTCAGCATCGCTCATTCCGCCTTTTTTCAGGTTGTGATACCGATCGCTCCGCAGCATGGCCGAATGCATGATCTGGTCGATCTCATCTTTTTTCACTTTCCAGGAGAACGGCGCATTTTTTTTCTGCTTCAGCGCTTTATCAAATTCTCCCTGTAAATATTTCATGTGTTCACTCACTGCGGCTTCCGCATATTCCTGTATGCGCGTATCAATCGTAGAATAAATTTTCAATCCGTCGCGGTACAGGTCATAAGCTTTTCCATTGGGCTTCGTGTGTTCGCTGCACCATTTCTTCATAAAATTATCGCGCAGGTATTCGCGGAAATAAGGAGCAAGCCCTTCGTTGTGGCTTTCGGGATTGTAATGAATAACAATGGGAAGATTTTTCAGCGAATCGAATTGCGCCTGCGTGAGATATCCGTTCTTCATCATTTGTCCCAGCACCACATTTCTTCTCTTCTTTGCATTGTCGGGAAATAAAATAGGATTCCATCGTGATGGGTTCTGGCACATGCCAATGAGCAAAGCCGCTTCTTCCACTTTCAATGAATCCTGCGATTTGGAAAAATAAACTTTCGCCGCCGATTTTATTCCCACTGCATTGAAATTGAAATCGTATTTATTGAGATACAATGCAACGATCTCTTCCTTTGTATAAAGCCGTTCCAGTTTTATGGCAATGATCCACTCTTTCAGTTTCTGGTAAACGCGTTCCCAGAACGTTGCATGTTGCGCTTCTTCCTGGTGAAATTGCATTTTCGCCAATTGCTGCGTGATGGTGGAGGCACCGCCACCGTGACCGAAACTTGTAACCGCACGGCCGAGTCCTCGCAGATCAATTCCGGAGTGATCGTAAAAACGTTCGTCTTCTGTTGCGATGAGTGCGTGGATCACGTCGCCATCGATGTCTTTGAATTTTACATTCACACGATTCTCTGCATAAAATCGTCCGAGCTCTTTTCCATCGGCAGAATACACAACAGTAGCAAGATTACTTTCCGGATTCTGGAGTTGTTCAATATCCGGCAGATCGGCAAAGAGTGCAATGCCAATGACAAGACCGATGAAACCGACCAGCGGTGTGAGCAGGATGATCCAGAAAATACGGATGATGAAGCGGTATTTTTTATTCGCCTTTTTGGGTTTTCCGTCTTTCGGTGCGGGAGTTTCCGCTGCTGATTTTTCCTTTTCCATTCCGGAATCAAAAGTAGTGAAATTC
Source organism: Bacteroidota bacterium (assembly GCA_016194975.1). Taxonomy (NCBI): domain Bacteria; kingdom Pseudomonadati; phylum Bacteroidota; species Bacteroidota bacterium. The sequence continues at coordinate 119,105 of JACQAM010000016.1, read as the reverse complement.
AAATGCGATGGGGAACAGAAAGGACAAGTGTAAAGATCGGATGAATAAGTGCCGTGGTGGTTCTGAGTTCGATGTGTGTCCAAACTCAAAACCCGTAACTCATAACCCTTTCACGATGAAATAAATTCCCTTACGATCTTCCCAATCTTTTCTCCTTCTACTAAAAATCCATCGTGCCCGAAAGGGGAATCGATCTCTGCGAATTTTGCTCCCGGAATATTTTCTGCGAGAAATTTCTGCTCCGGCAGCGGGCAAAGAAAATCGCTGCTGATGCCGATACAGATTGTTTTTGCTTTTATTTTTTTCAACGCTGCGCTGATACTTTCCCTGTCTCTTCCCACATTATGCGAATCCATTGTTTTAGTAAGCAGCCAGTAGGAATAGGCATTGAACCGTTTCACTAATTTTTCTCCCTGGTAATGAATGTAAGATTCGGCGCTGAAATTTTCTGTGCGATGATCATCGTCGTTTTGCGTGTGTACGAACGCCGCGTAGTTGCGGTACGTGAGCATGCCTATAGCGCGCGCGGTCTTGAGTCCTTTCGCCCCGGCATCTTTATTTTTTTCTCCGAAAGAAGAATCAATTTCTATAGCGATGCGCTGCGCGGTGTGAATGGCAATGCCCCACGCACTTTCTTTCGCTCCCGTAGCTACGAGCGCGAGATGTTCCACCACTTCATTTTCCATGATCGCCCATTCTGCGCACTGGTATCCGCCCATACTTCCTCCAATGAGTAAATGAATTTTTTCTATTCCTAAATGTTTCCGGAGTGCAATGAAAGAACACACCATATCGCGAATGGAAAAAACAGGAAAATCGCCGTACCATAAATTTCCAGTGTCCGGATTTTCTGTCATGGGCCCCGATGAACCGTAACAGGAGGACGGAATATTCACGCAGATGATGAAATATTCTTCCGGGTTGATCGCTTTGTTTTCTCCAATAAGATCGGGCCACCATTCGGCACATTCTGCGCTTGCGGTGAGTGCATGACACACCCAGACTACTTTGCTTTTTCCCGGAATAAATTTTCCATACGTGCAATAAGCAAGTTCGAGCGAAGGGATTTTTATTCCTGCTTCCGTTGTAAATTCTCCGTATGTAAAAGAAGAAAGACTCATGTTGAGAAAAAATAAAAACCAAATCCCACACTAAGACTGTTTCACTGTGCTCGCAGTGACCTGCACGCAAGATTTGGAATTTGGTTTTTGGAATTTAGAATTTTAATTCTGTCTTGAGAACGTTTCTTCCATTCCGTCGCTCGTCGTGAGTACGAGTTGTTTATCATCCACTTTGGTCACCGTGTACACTTCATCTTTCCCGTCTTTGGTCATGGTAAGTGTTTTGTTATCGGGTGTGAGTATGTATTTGCTGTCGTCCGTTCCAAAGAGAATGGAAACAGAAACAATTCCGTTGTCCTTGAATTCATAAATGGATCCTTTCATAAAACCGGTTGCAAATGCAGTGCCCACGCCGGTGAGTGCATTGGCCATTGTAGTCATTCCTTTCGCGAGCGAATCGCCGGCTTGTCCCATTGCAGAAGAATCGCCGTTCGATGTTACATTGATCTTTGCAGCTGCCATATTTTCGAATTTCCATTTTCCGATGAGCGGGTTATGCATTTTTGGCCCGCAGGAAGTCATAAGGAGAATAAGAAGTGCGGGGAGTGTGAAGAATAATTTTTTCATAGTGTGTCAGGTTTTGTTTTGAATTGCGAAGTTAGGAAAAGCATCGGTTTGCATCGGATCACTTTCCGCTTTCTCCTCCGGTTATCGCTGCTGATCGGCATTATTCCTGCCGGCTTTTTCGCCTATCTTTACTTTCCTTTTTTACCACCCATGAAAGTTACTTTACAGCGCATCGACGATGCTTTTAATTTCGAAGCAAAAAGTGAGACAGGAAAAACAGTTGTCTTCGATGCCGGTGTAAAAACGGGAGGAAAAGGAAATGGTTTGAGCCCCATGCAGTCGCTGATCATGGCTGCGGGAGGATGCAGTGCCATCGATGTCATTCTCATTCTCAAAAAACAAAAACAGGAAATAAAAGATTTTAAAATTGAAATTGATGGCGAACGTGAAAAAGGCAAAGAGCCCGCATTATGGGAAACCGTTCACCTGCTTTTCAAACTCGACGGAAATATTGAACCGGCAAAAGCAAAACGCGCGGTACAACTCTCAATGGAAAAATATTGTTCCGTGGTAAGAACGCTCCAGCTTGCCGGGGCGAAAATTACCTGGGATGTTTTAGTGAATGGAAAATAATATTGTTATTGGTCAATTGTCATTGGGTGTGTTTCTTCGCCACCTCTCGCAATGACCAATAACCAATTCTCAGAAATGAAACCGGAAACAAAAGCTATACGCATCCAGAACGAACGTTCACCCGAAAATGAACATTCTGTTCCGCTTTATCTTACTTCAAGTTTTGTTTTTGATAATGCAGAACAGATGCGCGCTGCTTTTGCCGATGAGAACGATGCTAATATCTATTCGCGTTTTTCGAATCCGAATGTGGATGAATTCACCGACAAACTCTGCGCGCTCGAAGAAACAGAAGCGGGATTTGCAACAGCATCAGGAATGTCAGCTGTGTTCGCTTCCTTTCTCACTTTCCTGAAAAGCGGCGATCATCTTCTTGCCTGCTCTTCCATTTTCGGCTCCACGCACACCATCATCACAAAGTATCTTCCGAAGTGGGGAATTTCCTATTCTTATTTTGATGTGAACAAACCGGAAACGTGGGAAGCCATGATCCGCCCGGAAACGAAAATGATCTTCGTGGAAACTCCGACGAATCCGGGCCTCGACATTGTCGATCTCGAGTTCCTGGGGCAGGTTGCGTTAAAACACAACCTTCTTTTTAATGTTGATAACTGTTTTGCAACACCAGTGCTGCAGCAACCCGCAAAGTTCGGCGCACATCTTATTACGCATTCCGCTACAAAATTCATCGACGGACAGGGACGCGTACTGGGTGGCGCCATACTCGGAAAAAAAGAACTCATCAGGGAAGTTTATCTCTTCTGCCGCGCAACCGGCCCGGCGTTATCTGCTTTCAATGCATGGATCCTTTCCAAATCGCTCGAAACACTTCATGTGCGCATGGAACGGCATTCGCAGAACGCGCACAAACTCGCGGGACTTCTCCAGCATCATCCTGAAATTTCATTGGTAAAATATCCGTTCCTGCTCTCGCACCCGCAGTACGAGATCGCGCGCAGGCAGATGAGTGCGGGCGGTGGAGTCGTAACGTTTGAACTCAAAGGCGGATTGAAGCAGGGAAAAAAATTCCTCGATGCAATAAAAATGTGTTCGCTCACTGCAAATCTCGGTGACACACGCACCACCGTTACGCATCCCGCATCCACTACGCACGCGAAACTTTCGGAGGAAGAACGCCTCGCTGCAGGAATTACGCCGGGCCTTGTCCGCGTTTCCGCCGGGCTTGAAAATATTACGGACATCGTGAGCGACATTGAACAGGCGCTCGAAAAATCAAAATGAGCAGGCACAGCTATTTTTTTCTTTTTGTTTTTCTCTTTTCCGCCGGGAATATTTTTTCGCAGCGCTCCTCTCATTACATCCGCAATTATCTTCCGCGCGAATACAAGGGCTTCAATCAGATGTGGCAAATGACGCAGGACGAGAACGGACTTATGTATTTTGCCGGAACCTCCGATGTTTTTGTTTATGACGGATTGCAATGGGAATCGGTGAAAATAAAAAATGGCGCTGCCAACCGGCAGATCGTTCGCGACAGTGCAACAGGAATAATTTATGTGGGCGCGGTTGACGAATTCGGTTATCTCGAACGCAATGCCAATGGAAAACTGCATTACGTTTCTCTTTCCGCCCCTCTTGATTCTGTAAAAAAGGTTTTTACCGATGTGTGGAAGATCTACTGTCTGGGTGGAAAAACTTATTTCCAGTCCTCGGAGCGCATCTTCGTTGTGAAAGACAAGAAAGTCATCTCAACTGTTGAACCATCGGGTGAGAATGATTTCGCACTTTCTTTTACCGATGGTAAAGATCTTTACGTTCGCGAACGGAATGTAGGATTCATGAAAGTGACAAGCGACGGAAAACTGCTTGCCACTCCCGGCGGTGAAATTTTTTCTACGCTGCGTTTACTCGGAATGATCCCGTGGAAAAAAAATGAACAGTTGCTTCTTACCGGCGATCGCGGATTTTATCTTATGAATGATCGCACCGATTCTTCCGGCTCATTCTATCACCCATTCAAATCGGATAGTTTCCTGGTGAATTCCGGAGTGCTTGGCTGTTTGTGGGTGAATGATTCTACCATAGCAGTAAATACGAGAAGCGGAATCGGTTTTTACGACCGGCAATTTCACCTGAAAGAGATCATCAATAAAACGTCCGGCCTCGCTGATGAATCCATTGCCGCACTTTATCTCGATCGCGAAAAAAATATCTGGGTTGCGCACAATAACGGGCTTACCTGTATCGCTTATAACAGCACTGCTTTATTCTACGATGATAAATCTGGTTACACCGGAACACCGTGCATGGTTTATCGGTTCAACGGTATTTTATATCTCGCCACTTCGCAGGGACTTTTCAAAAAAGAAGAATTGAATAAAAATAATGCCGATGAGATCCGGTTTGTTCCTGCAGCAACTTTTCAGACGGAAGTATGGGATGTGCGCGCACACATGGGTGAACTGTTCGTGGCTACGAGCGAAGGATTATACTGGATGCACGATGGAAAAGAAGAAATGCTCAATAGCGAATACACCGACTATATCAATTGTTCGGATGACAACAAGACGATCGTAACCGGAGAGAAAGGAAGTTTTTCGGTGTTCGAACATGAGCGCGGGAAAAAACCGGTTCTCGTAAAACATTATATCGTTGCGGGTGATGAATTGCTGAGGATGTCGCGCATTCATCCTGCGGCCGGAGAAAAAAATATTGAACAGGTGTGGGCGGTGAATCGTTTCAAGAATATCCTGAAAATAAATTTCAATCTCAATGATAGTGTTGCTGCGGTTACGCGCTACGATACTTCGAACGGATTGAAAAACATCGAACATTATTTCGTGGAGAGTTCCGACACGGTTTATTTTTTCGACGTGGACCTGGCCATGCGTTATGTTCCCGCTCTCGATCACGGCGCGCATTCAAAATGTTTTATCACGTCAAAGGAACTATTTGACCGTCTCTATGAACTTCATACAGAGAAAATCGATTTTCCCATTGACAACCGGTTGAACCTGCAGGCGATGAATGATGTGAATGGTATATACTTCGGTGCGGAGAAAGAAAAAGTTTTTGCGGTGCGTTATATTGCCGGTTCGCTTTTCGAAGAGAACGGCATTCAGTTTGCGCTTGCCGAGCCGGATCACAAATTATGGTTGCTTTCCAATGATCTTATTCTTCATGCCGGAACTGCGGACAACAACAGAAGCAAAAAAAATGTTGCTGTCATCATTCGTTATGTAAGCATAGGAAAAGATTCGGTGATCATGCAGGGAACCGACAGTAGTTTTGTAGTGAATGAAAATGAGATCGCATACAAATTCAATTCGATTGCATTCCGTTACGCGGCCCCTTATTTCATGTTCAACGAGCAACCGAAATTTTCCTATCGCCTTGACGGGCTCGATACGAACTGGTCGGCGCCTTCAAATTCATTCACGAAAGAATACAATAATCTCGGTGAGGGAACTTATACTTTCCGGGTGAGAGCCACCAATGAACTGGGTATGATTGCGCGCGAAGCAACTTACACTTTTACCATTCTCCCGCCCTGGTACCGCACGTGGTGGGCTTATTCTTTTTACATCCTTTCCTTCATCGGGCTATTCTGGATATCCATCCGCATCAGTGCGCGGAGACTGCGTATGCAAAAACAAAAACTGGAAGTGCTCGTTTCAGAACGAACGGCGGAAGTTGTTTTCCAGAAGCAGCAGATCGAAAAACAGAAAACAGAACTGGAGACTGCTTACACGGAGATCCAGGACAGTATCCATTATGCGGAGCGCATACAGAATGCAATTCTTCCTGTGCAGTACGAGATGGCTGCGCATTTGCCGGAAGCATTTGTTTTTTTCCGACCGAGAAATATTGTGAGCGGCGATTTTTACTGGTACACGTGGCGTGACAATAAATCTTTTCTCGCTTGTGTCGATTGTACTGGTCATGGCGTTCCTGGCGCATTCATGTCGCTCATCGGTAACACGCTGCTCAACCAGATCATCATCGAGAAAAAAACAGATTCGCCCGACCAGGTGCTGAATATGCTGCATGAGGGAGTGCGTCATTCGCTCAAGCAGGATACGGGCGGAGAAACGCGCGACGGAATGGACATTGCATTCGTGATCATCGATCATGAAAAAAATGAATTGCATTATGCGGGAGCGAACCGTGCGCTGTGGTATGTGCGCGATGGAAATTTCAACGAAATCAAAGCCGATAAATTTCCTATTGCCGGCGACCAGTTCGAGGAAAAAAGAATTTTTTCAGGGCACACGGTTGAAATGAAAAAAGGAGATGTGTTCTATCTTTCCACCGATGGATATGCCGACCAGTTCGGCGGTGAGCGCGGAAAAAAATTCATGGTGAAACAATTCCAGAAAGTATTGCTGGGCATTGCCGGCGACGATATGAAGCAGCAGCGATCCATCATTGAAAAATCTTTTCTCCACTGGAAAGGAGAACACGACCAGGTGGACGATGTACTCGTCATTGGTTTTCGCTATCTTAACTGACCGAATGAAAAAAATATTTTTTCTTTTCGCATTCCTGTTTTCGTTTTTGCTGCCTGCGCAGAATTCTACGGATAGTATTCTTCGCGTGCTGAAAGGAACGATGCCTGACACGCAGCGCGTAAACCTGCTTGTGCGCGTAGCAAAGATCCTCGATGATCACAGCGATACAACAGAAAAAAAATATTCTCTGGAAGCGCTCGCGCTCGCAAAAAAAATAAATTACGAGCGCGGAATCGCATCCTCCTACGCCGTCCTTGGCCTCGCTGAAGAAGGCGCCGGAAATTTTGTGGCTGCAATAGACGATGAACAAAAAGCTTTTGAATTGCGTGAAAAAGAAAATGATTCGCTGGGCATGGCAAAAGCGCTTGGCAATATGTCGAATAACGAATACTACATTGGCGATTATACTTCTGCTGCCGAACATGCCTACCAGTCACTTGGCCTCTATGAAAAACTCGGTAATAAGATCGGGCTGATCGCGATCCATTATGGTATTGGAAATATTCTTGTAGAACAAAAATCCTACGAAGCCGGGCTTGCACAATTCCAGATGGCTCTCGAATTGAGTAAAGATTTTCCGAAGCAACCCGACTTCCGCGGGCGCGCACTCGCCTGTATAGGCAATGTGTATAATGCGACGAATAAATACGATAGCGCCGCTTATTTCTATACGACCGCCGACAGCATTTTCGAAAAACTGAATTCAACCTACGAGATCTCTGTTACTTTGAACAATCTCGGAACCATCCGCGAACACCAGGGAAAATATTATGAAGCCGAACGGTTATTCAGGAAAAGTCTTGATCTGAGAAGAATAAACGGCGACAGCGACGGCGTTTGTTCTGCAATGCAGAATCTTGGAAATCTTTGCAATGATCTTCTCCGGTATGATTCTGCACTTTTCTATTTTTCACATGCACTGCAAATCGCAATCAATTCGCAATCGCGTTCGCAACGGCTCGATTGTTACGATGGCCTTGCGGAAACTTATGCTTACCTGAAAAAATATGATTCCGCTTATCATTACCTGAATCTTTATAAAGAACTGAACGAAGTTGTAAAAGGACAAGCGAGCATCAATGCCGTGAACCAGCTCCGTACACGCTACGACCAGGAAAAACAAAAAACCAAACTCGATCTTCTCGAATCGAAACGCCAGGCCGAACATGCGGAATCGGCGCGCAACATTCTTTTCCTCGTGCTTGGAATATTTATCCTGCTCACCGTGGCGCTCGTTGTTATTTACCGCAACCGCGTGAAAGAAAAACTGACGCACGAACTGGAAAAACAGAATGCAGAAATTTCTGCGCAGAAAAAACACATTACGGATAGTATCAATTACGCGAAGAAGATCCAGGATTCTATTTTGCCGCCCGAACACCTTGTGAAAAATATTCTTCCCGATTCATTCATTCTCTATGAACCGAAAGATGTGGTGAGCGGCGATTTTTACTGGGTGGAAAAACACGAGCAGTATTCTATTTTTTCTGCAGTGGACTGCACCGGCCACGGAGTTCCCGGCGCGCTCATGTCGGTGGTCGGTTTCAATTTGCTCAACCAGGCGGTGAATGAAATGCATCTCACCAAACCTTCCGAAATTCTTCATCATCTCGATTACGGCGTAAATAAATTATTGCGCCAGTCTGATAAAGGAAGCATTGTGAAAGACGGAATGGATTTGGGTTTATGTTCACTCGACCGGAAAACAAATAAACTCCAGTTCGCAGGCGCATTCAATCCCGCATACATCATGCACAAAAGAGAACTGGTGGAAGTGAAAGCAGATAAATTTCCCATTGGCATAAACACGGATGGCGTTACCGATCTTTACACAAATCACGAAATTCAATTGTATCCCGGTGATGTCGTTTATCTTTCTTCCGATGGTTATGCCGATCAGTTTGGCGGACCGCTCGGAAAAAAATTCAAATACAACCGGCTTCGTGAATTGCTGAAAAGTATTTACACGCTTCCTGCAGAAGAACAGAAGAAACGGATGCGCGATGAATTTCTCGAATGGAAGGGTGAACACGAACAGGTGGATGATATTCTTGTTATCGGTGTAATCATCAGGTAAAATGCGCAGCATCTTTTTTATTTTATTTTTTTTACCCGGGGAAATTTTTCTTCGCGCACAGAACATGCAGGCCATCGACAGCCTGAACGCGCTCGCAGGAAAAGAACCGACTGATACGGGCAAAGCCACATTATACAATCACCTGGCGAATGAATATCGTTTCCATGATGTGAAAATGCAGATGGATTATGCAAAAAAAGCGCTGAACATTTCGAAACAAAATAATTTCATTCCCGGAGAAGCGAATGCCTACAACATGCTCGGCAGCGCCATGGAAAATACCGGGCGCTTCGATGCAGCGCTTAATTATTACGATTCTTCATTGGCGAAATGGACTTCCGTCAATTCGGTTTACAACGAAGCAAAACTCAATCTGAATGTGGCGAATGTATATGTTTCAAAAACCGATTACCATTCCGCGTCGGAGTATGCCATACGTTCGCTCAAGCAGCAGGAAAGCGTTCACAATAATTTTGGTGTAGCGGTTTCCAATCTCACACTCGGAAATATTTCCTACAACCAGGGCGATGTGAATTCGGCGCTCGATTATTACGAGATCGCTTACCGGCTGAATAAAGCGAGCAAAAAAAATATTGAGGTCTCTGCTGTGGCGCTCGGTAATATCGGCGGAATGTTCATTTCGCTTAAGCAATATGACTCTGCACTTTATTATTATCGCCTTTCTGCCGGTGATTTTATTAATGCAGGAATGTACCTGCGGCTGGGTTCTAATTATGATAATCTCGGTACGGTTTGGAAAGACAAAGGCAATACCGATTCTGCACTCTGGTATTTTCGTCACGCGCTGAGTCTCGATTACAAATACGATAATGCCGTGAGCGCATGCAAAGCGCTTCGGTCCATTGGAGGATTGTATGAAGACGGGAATATGCCTGACTCTTCTATTTTTTATTTCAACAAGTCGCTTGCAATCTCGACCAAACTAAAAACACTCGATGATGAACTGGGTGTGTTGTATGAGCTGAGCAATGATTACGAGATGAAGAAAGATCTCGCAAGTGCGCTCAGGTACGCGCGACGTTACACAGAATTGAGCGACAGCTTGCACGATGCAGAAAAAGCGGGCGTGGTGGAACAACTGAAAATGGTGAATGAGCTCGACAAAAAAGATCATGATCTGCAGATCGCGCAGGAGCGGCAGAAAGTTTCGGAAGCGCGGCAAAAAGTTTCGGATGAAAAATACCAGCGCAATGTGATCGTTTTTTCTTTCATGGGAATCGTTGGTGTGATTATCGTGGTGGTGCTGCTCATCATGTACCGGTTGAAAAGAAAAAACAATTCTTTGCTTGAGAAAAAAAATGAAGAGATCTCGGCGCAGAAAAATGAGATGATGTCCAGTATTCAGTATGCAAAAAGAATACAGGAAGCGATCTTCCCGCCGAAGGAACTCAAGTATAAATTATTTCCCGATGCATTCGTGCTGCTCTTGCCCCGCGATATTGTGAGCGGCGATTTTTACTGGTTCGCAGAAAAGAACGGGAAAAAATTTATGGCGGCTGTAGATTGTACCGGTCACGGCGTGCCGGGCGCATTCATGAGCATGATCGGTAATGCATTTCTCAATGAGATCGTCCTCGAAAAAGGAATTACTTCCGCCGGAAAAATTCTCGATGAGTTGCGCGGCATGATCATCGCATCACTCAAACAAAAAGGACAGGAAGAAGAAAGTAAAGACGGAATGGATCTCGCGTTGCTTGTCTTCGATGAAAAAAATAATTCCGCTGAATTCGCCGGCGCAAATAATCCCTTGTGGATTTGCCGTAACGGATCGATGAGCATGGAAGAAATAAAAGGTGATAAGCAGCCGATCGGATTTTATTCGGGCGAAGCGAAACCATTTCTCTCTCACAGAATAAATCTCGGTAAAGGCGATGCACTTTATGTTTTCACCGATGGTTACGCCGATCAGTTTGGCGGACAGTTAGGGAAAAAATTCCGTTACAAACCTTTGCAGGAATTATTCATCAACGTAAGCGCGGAACCCATGCGCATGCAGGAAAAAATTCTGCTCGGAACTTTTGAAAAATGGAAAGGTAATCTGGAACAGGTAGACGACGTTTTAGTGATCGGCGTGAGAGTTTAAATCAAGATCCGAAAATTTTTCATTGGTGGAATTTGCCGATACGGAAATGAATAATTTCCGTTTCATTCACAATAATTTCCCTCTTCCCTTCTACCCGGGACTTCTTCTCCTGATCCACTTCACGGTGAGTATATGTTTAAATTATACGATTGAAATATTTTTAAGTTTCACGCAACCCCCGCAACTTATTTAACGGTTATTTTCTTCGTGTTGTCGCTCAGTATTTTCCAATCTATTATGCATGCATAATAATTTTTTTAACGGCGCATTCTTCAAATCCTTCAGAAACTTCGCGCCAATTGCAGACGTTACAACAACAAGTTCTTTGATCGTCAAACCTAAAAGAAAGGAAAGTTTTTATGAAAACTATCTACGCAAAAGGATGGAAGCTCCTGGCCTGCCTCATCATCGCGTTCATACAGATGAGCACAGAGGCCTACGCTTCGCACGCGCAGGGTGGAGAACTTACTTACACCTGCCTTGGGGGAAACCAGTATCGTTTGCGCCTTGCATTTTACCGCGACTGCTCCGGAGTTTCTGCACCAGGCACCGTTTCAATAGATATCAATTCAGCAACATGCAACCAGAGTTTTACAACAGTACTCACACCTATTGCAGGAACAGGACAAGATGTAACTCCTATATGTCCTTCACAAACTACAGTCTGCAGCGGTGGGCCGAACCCGGGAGTACAACAATGGATTTACGAGGGAGTGATTACTTTACCACAACAGTGTACCGATTGGGTATTCAGTTTTACATTATGTTGCCGCAATGCCGCCATAAACACCATCACCAATCCGGGCGGACAAAATATTTATATAGAATCTCATTTGAATAATGTTGCTGCTCCCTGCAACAGTTCTCCTACATTCTCCAACATTCCTGTTCCTTATATATGTTCCGGACAAAGTTTCTGCTTCAATCACGGAGCGATAGATCCTGACGGAGATTCTCTTTCTTATACACTCGTGAATCCGGGAACAGGGCCGGGAACTTATGTTACTTATATAAATCCTTATACATCAGCACAACCGTTGCTTTCAAATCCCGCAGTAACATTTAATCCGGTTACCGGCGACATCTGCATGAATCCTACACAAATTATTGTAACAGTAATGGCGGTGCGTGTTGATGAATGGAGAAACGCGGTGAACATTGGAAGTGTAACGCGCGACATTGAATTGCACACGGTGAACTGCACCAATTCATTGCCCTACATCACCGGAATAAATAACACCGGCGTTTACAGCATGTCATCCTGCGCAGGAAACAATATTAATTTTTCAATCAACTCTTTCGACAGCGATCCCGGACAGAATATTACGATGACATGGAATAACGGAATCACCGGCGCATCTTTCACCACAACGGGCGGCCCGCTTCCCACCGGAACTTTTTCATGGACACCTTCCGCTGCACAGATCAGCAACAATCCTTATTGCTTCACTGTAACAGTAACCGATGATGCCTGTCCTTATTTCGGATCACAGACTTTTGCATTCTGCATCACCGTTACCGGTTTTGCAATGAACATCACTTCTACCGCGGCCAACTGTAACGCATCGAACGGAACCGCATCGGTGATTGTCACCAGCGGAACGGGGCCTTTCACTTATTCATGGTCTTCGGGTGGAAACAACGCAAACCAGAACGGATTATCAGCGGGAACTTATTCTGTAACGGTAACTGACGCCGCCGGATGTGTGGCAATGGATACCGTCACTGTAGGACAAGGCGCAGCGCCCGGAAACCTGGTGATGAGCCAGATCGATGTGTTGTGTTATAATACAACCAATGGAAGCGCGACGGCAAATATGAACGGCGGACAACAGCCCTACACATATTCGTGGTCGAATGGCGGAAATACTTCTACGATCAGTAATCTCACTGCGGGAACATACACAGTAACTGTGACCACGAACAACGGATGCACTGCAACAGGAACCGTTACGCTTACACAACCCGCGAGTGCGCTTGCAACAAGTTCAACTGTTATGAATAACGTTTCCTGCTTCGGTGGAAATAACGGGCTCGCCTACGTGAATGCTTCGGGCGGAACAGGCCCTTATGTGTACAGCTGGAATTCAACACCGGCGCAGAATACTGCAAACGCAAATTCACTTTCTGCAGGAATTTATTCCTGCGTTGTTACCGATGCTAACGGTTGTACTTCTACTTTGAATGTGAACATCACCGAACCGCCGGTAATTACTTCAACAGTTACATCCACTTCCGTTTCCTGCAATGGCGGATCGAACGGAGCGGCACAGATCATTCTCAGCGGCGGAACATTCCCTTACTCCATATCCTGGAATTGCACGCCGTCTCAATCGGGAACATTCGCGAATAATCTTTCTTCAGGAAATTACACGGCAACTGTAACGGATGCGAACGGATGTGTAATCAATGCTCCTGCCGCAGTCAGTCAGCCCGCTCCTCTTGCAGCATCACTTTCTTCACTCAATAATGTTTCCTGCAATGGAGCATCAGACGGAAATGCCGGAGTGAATGTGAACGGAGGAACATCGCCATACGTTTATAGCTGGAATACTACGCCGGCACAATTCACCCCCGCTGCAGCAAATATTCCTGCAGGAAATTACACGATCACTGTTACCGATGCGAATGGGTGTGCCACTGTGAGTACAGTTTCAATCACGCAACCTGCGCCGGTGAATATTACTGCTTTCAGTAACGATACGATCTGCCCGGGACAACCAGCGGTGATTGCTGCAGGTGCGAGTGGAGGAACCGGCCCTTACTCTTATGTGTGGAATAATAATCTCGGCAATAATTCCACTTACACCGTTTATCCTTCCACGCTCACGACGTACATCGTGCACGCAGTGGATGCGAACGGGTGCGCGAGTGCGAGCGCGAGCATCACGATCGATGTGTTTCAGTTCTCTCCTGCCAACCTGGTCATGAGCGGAAATGCGGCGTTGTGTTCTGGCACAACCACCATCATTGGAGCAACGGTTACCGGAAATACGGGCGCACTCAACTGGACGTGGTCAAATCAAACCTGGACGAACGGCGGGCCGTTCACTGTGCAACCGAATGCCACAACGAATTATATTCTTACCATAACGAATCAGTGCGGAACCGTTGTCAATGGAAGCGTGACGGTGGTTGTTCATCCTGTTCCGGTGATCTCGCTTTCGCCACAACTTGCAACCGGCTGCGATGAAGTTCCGCTCACATTCACTGACACTACGAGTGCGAATACGAATTGTTCTTACACCTGGAATTTCGGTGACAACAATACAGGAACGGGAAACGGCGTAGTTCACAATTACACGATTGGCGGGATTTACACGGTGACGGCAACTGCAACTTCCGTTTATGGTTGCGTAGGAACGGGATCAACAAATGTGAACGTTACCATCTTCGATTCACCGCGTGCTGCATTCGCAATGGATGCGCACGAAGTGAGTGAGCTGGAGCCCACCATTCATTTTACCAATGAAAGTTCGGTGAACACACTTGGCTGGCAATGGGATTTCGGTGACAATACAACGGACAACATTCCATCGCCCACGCACACGTACGCAGCGATCGGTTCTTACACTGCTCGCCTGATCGCAACTTCTAACGGCGGATGCACCGACACTACGATGCAGCGCGTGGAAGTAAATCCTGAATTCACACTTTACATTCCGAATGCATTTACACCGAACGGCGACGGGCTGAATGATAATTTTCTCGCCTATGGAAACGAGGTGAGTGATTTTCACATGATGATGTTTGACCGCTGGGGAGAAATGATTTATGAGACGAGTGATATGAATGCGGGATGGGATGGAACAGCGCGCGGCGGAAAAGAAATTTCACAAGAGGGGGTTTATGTTTACAAAATAATGGTGACCGACTTCAGGGGTAAAAAGCACAGCTACACCGGTCACGTATCTCTCCTCAAATAGTGTAGCGTGCTGGTTTGGTTTACCGCTTCAGCAAAGCGGAAATTCCGCAAGTGTTGGTCGCACAAGCGGAGGTTAATCGCAGCTAACCGGGATCAAAAACCGGTTGGCTGTTTTTTTTCTCCCGTTTAATTACCTTTAACTTTCACAACCCCGATCGCGGATGAAACATTTTTTTTTCTGGTCCTTCTTCCTGTTTTTTGTTATCGCTATTCCATTCCAGGAAACTCATGCAGGAAAAAACATGACTGATTCTTCCCCGATTTACGGTGGAATTTTCCGGATGAATTTTACCGAAGATTTTCTGAGTCTTTATCCGCTATCCATTTATGATGATGCGGGAATCAATATCGGGAGGCAGATTTACGAAGGGCTCGTGAAGTTTGATCCGCAGACTTTAAAAATTATTCCGTGTCTTGCGGAAAGTTGGGAAGCAGATACTTCCTTCCGGCGCTGGACCTTCCATCTGCGCAATAATATTTATTTTCAGGATGATGTTTGTTTTCCTGCCGGCAAAGGAAGAAAGTTAACTGCAAATGACGTCAAATTCTGTTTTCAGAAGGCGTGTGAAGAAACTCCGGAAAGTTTTTTTTACAGAACGTTTACCGGGATCATTAAAGGTGCTGAAGAATATCATCTCGGGCTTGATATGGACGTAAGCGGATTCAAAGCGATAAACGACAGCACATTTTCCATTGAAACAATTACTCCCTGTCATTATCTAACCGAAATCCTGACTACGCCCTTCAGTTGGATCTTTCCAAAAGAAGCATTGGATAAATACGGAGACGACATGCGGATACATCCCGTGGGGACAGGCCCGTTCTTTGTGAAGAAAATTACAGAAGGAGATGAGGTTGTGTTGCAACGCAACTCTGGTTATTGGGGAAAAGATGAGGACGGAAATCAATTGCCCTATCTTGACCAAATCAAAATCACATTTCTGAAGGACAAGAAATCCGAGTTGACTGCATTTCAGAATAAAGAGATCGATCTGCTGTGGAATCCGGACGTGGAAGATCTTGCTTCTTTTGTGAGTTTCGCTATCGATTCATTTCCAAGCCCTCCGCAATTCCAGCTTTTCAATTGCAACGCTTTGAGTATTGATTATTATGGATTCAATAATTCCGTTCCTCCATTCAATAATATTTATGTGCGCCAGGCATTCTGTTATGCTATTGACAGGACTAAGATCGTTGATGAAATTCTCAAAGGCGCAGGAGTGCCTGCCGATAATGGTTTTGTTCCTCCGGGCATAAATGGATATTCAGGGCAGGAAACTTTTTATGCCTATGATCCGGAAAAAGCCCGTGCATTATTGAAGAAAGCCGGATTTGCCAATGGAAAAAATTTTCCGGAAGTAACGCTTGAAATCAATGCTGGTGCAGCCAACATAAACTCAAAAGTTGCCGATGCTGTTGTAACGATGCTGAAGCAGAATCTGGGAGTGAATGTGCGTGTGAATCTTGCTCCGTTTGCACAGCATCTTGAAGAACTCGAAACAGGCCGGTCTCTTTTCTGGCGTTCCGGCTGGATTGTTGATTATCCTGATCCGCGCACTTTTCTCATTCTCGCTTATGGAAAAAATGTTCCGCAGGATCCTCATGCGCGCTCCAGCCTGAACCCCTCCCGTTTTATAAATAAGGATTTTGATCTTGCATTTGAAAAGGCGGAAACGGAAAAAAGTGAAACCACAAGGATGGATGATTATCACACTGCTGAAAAAATTGCGATGGAGAATGCTTTTGTCTGCCCGTTGTATTATAGAACAAACTACCTGCTGTTGGGAACAAACGTTCGTAATTATTTTCTGAACGGGCTCGATGCCCGCGATCTTTCACAGGTATGGTTCAGTAAATGAATTCCGGGATGGTTGTGCAGGAAATTTTTTCACTTCGCTTTCTCCGCCAATAATTTATTGATCAGCAATTCCGTTTTTCTTTTATCCGTTTCATACGCCTCTCCTGTAGCGGGTCCATTGAACCCGGTGTACACTTCGCGCACATTTCCGTTCCTGTCAATATAAATTGTTGTAGGAAATGACATGATCCCATTTAAAAAAGGAAGACTCTCCGATGCGCCCTTCGCTCCTTTTTTTCCGGTGAGAAGAAAAGTATAATCAGAGCCGAATCTTTTTTTCACGCGACGGATATTTGCATTCGCAATCGCAGAATCTGAACTCCGCTCATACGCGAGCGCTACGATCTCCAATCCATCATCATGATATTTGTTGTACAACTCCGTCATCATCGCTGTTTCATCCATGCAATTCGGGCACCAGGTTCCCATCACCTGAATGATCACCACTTTCCCTTTGAATTGAGGATCGCTGAGTGAAACAGGATTTCCATTGAGATCATTGAACGTGAAATTTATTTTTGAAGAATCGACAACGTAAGTAAGATGAAGCGGATCGCGCAGTTGATAGTTATCATTCCGCTTCGCGATCCACTTTTCATAACCATAATTTCCATACCATGCTTCTCCTTTTATGGTTCCATCATATTGCCTTTCCCCTTTGAAAACAAATGCATGCGAACCATCGAAAGTGGAAATGGTGAAATCATTCCAGCCGCCGAATGCTCCACCGAGGTAACGATAGTCTCCTGTTTCCGTGAGAAAAGTTCCGGTCATGTACCCGCTGTTATAGGGTGTGCTGAAAATTCCTATCGCGTTACTGCTGTCCGGAGTTCCGGGAGAAAAATGACATTCCCATTTGCCACTGAGATCTGTCGGGTCTTTTCTCGGATAATAAATAAAATTCGCGTTTCCATATTTCGCATGAAAGGGAATGACGTAAGGATGGCTCGCCGCATGATTATAAAATGAACCGGAGAAAGTTGAATCTGTTTCGCGTCTGCATTTAAAATAAGAATCGAAAACAGGCATGTGCCAGCTGACAGAATCTTTTGTAACAACGAGATCTTCCACCTGGATACTCTCTTCCGAATTATGAATCGTCAACGTGTATCCTTCCGGTGAATAATCCACAGAAAAAGAAAATGGTAATTCTACAGAGTCATTGAGCCGGAGTGTTCCGTGCCATGCGCCCAACTGGATTTTCAAATGGCCTTCCGACATTTGCGTGCGCTCAGGCGAGATCTGAGCGAAAAGAGGCACGAGAGAAAAAATGAAAGTGGAAAATAGAAAAAAAAATATTTTCATGGTGAATTAAAGTTACTCAAAATACCTGCGTTACCCTTCGCGCCTGCACCCATGCCCGTAGCGAGCATGTACATGCACAGAGCAACAACCGCAATCAAAGACAATACTGCGAACCATCCCCAACTCACCATCATCTGGTCGCGCTCATTCCGCTCGCTGCCTTTATCATACACAAACATGTTGTGCATAAAATAACTCCGGGCCGAGTAAACAGAATCGATACCGATGGCTGTAAAATAAATGATCTTCCACCTGGTACTGAAACCGGTCCGGAAATGATCGAGCGCCGGCCCTGTAATTATGATGAGAAAAGCGAGGATGGTAAGAAAAAATATGAGCGGAAGAAAAAAGTAGCCGGCATTCTTATAGAAATACCATTTCCCCCTCTGGGAAGGGACCAGGAAAAACACACACATGGGTGCGAAATAAAAAATAAGCGAGAGTGAAGAAGAGAATAAAACCGTGTAGGATGAGAACAGCAACTGGCCGGTCCCGGAAAAAAAAGCGGCCGTCGCACCGATCACGGAAAAAAATAAAAGTCCTGCTGCATGAAGTGTGTCAAACGGGAAATAACGCTGGCGAAACAGGAGGTAATAGATAGCCCACATGAATAATCCGCAGAAAGAAAGGAAACGGACAATAACCGGGAATGAATCATAATTTCCGGGATAATACTGATTGATGTAATACAATCCGAGCGGCGCTGCAGCAGCGATCCAGAGAAAATAAACAGTGCGGATGAAGGTGTACATTTTTTCGTTCTGCTATATTTTATTTTTTATTCGCAGTGAGTACCAAACTAAGCAAACACAACGGCAATAAAAAAAGCGAAGAACTTTTTTCTTCGCCTGAAAAATATCTTTTCGCAAAGATCAGATGTTGAATTCTATGCCCTGCGCCAATGGGAGTTGCGTTCCGTAGTTGATCGTGTTCGTCTGGCGGCGCATGTAAACTTTCCACGCATCACTTCCGCTTTCTCTTCCTCCGCCCGTTTCTTTTTCTCCGCCGAAAGCTCCGCCGATCTCTGCTCCTGATGTTCCTATGTTCACATTTGCAATTCCGCAATCGGATCCGTTGTGTGAAAGGAATTGTTCCATCTCGCGCAGATCAGAAGTGAAAATGCTCGACGATAATCCCTGTGGAACTCCGTTCTGCCGGGCGATCGCTTCGTCCATGGTTTTATATTTCATCACGTAAAGTATAGGCGCAAAAGTTTCTTCCTGTACAATATGAAATTCATTCTTCGCTTCAATGATGCATGGCTTCACATAACATCCGCTTTCAAATCCATTGCCGCTAACAATTCCTCCTTCAACAATTAGTTGCCCACCTTCTTTTTTCGCGCGATCGATCGCATTCAAATATTCTTCTGTTGCTTTTTTATCAATGAGCGGCCCCACGTGATTTTTTCCATCAAGCGGATTTCCGATCTTCAATTGTGCATACGCATTTTTCAGAACAGAAATTGTTTTGTCGTAAATGCTTTCGTGAATGATAAGGCGTCGTGTTGAAGTACAACGTTGCCCGGCGGTTCCAACTGCGCCGAACACCGCACCAACCAATACCATATTCAGATCGGCATGTTCGGAAACGATGATCGCATTATTACCACCGAGTTCAAGAATTGTTTTTCCGAAACGTTCTGCAACCATGGAAGAAACTCTTCTACCTATTCTTGTTGATCCGGTGAATGAAACAAGCGGAAGACGTTTGTCGCTGTTCATCCAATCGCCAACGGGGTTCCCGATGAGTAAACAGCTCACGCCTTCGGGAATATTATTTTTTTTCAGCACAGAAGAAATAATATTCTGGCAGGCAATTGCACACAATGGAGTTTTGCTCGAAGGTTTCCACACACACACGTCACCGCATACCCACGCGAGCGCGGCATTCCAGCTCCACACTGCTACCGGGAAATTGAATGCAGAAATAATTCCTACAATGCCCAGCGGATGATATTGTTCGTACATGCGGTGCTTCGCCCGCTCACTGTGCATCGTTAGCCCGTAAAGTTGCCGCGAAAGTCCCACTGCAAAATCACAGATGTCGATCATCTCCTGTACTTCTCCCAATCCTTCCTGCAGTGATTTTCCCATTTCATAGGAAACTAATTTCCCAAGCGGTTCTTTGTATTTGCGCAACTGATCGCCGATCTGTCTCACCATTTCTCCGCGCCTGGGCGCAGGAATATTTCTCCATTCCAAAAATGCTTCGCTCGCTTTTGAAATTATTTTTTCATAATCATCAGCAGTGGCCTGGTTCACACTGCCGATGTATTGTCCGTCGGCAGGAGAATAGGAATCCACTTTCGAGCCTTTTGTATTCCAGTGATCGGTGCCGGTTGATGCGCCGTAATTCACTTCGTTAATGCCGAGCGTTTTCAGCGCTTCTGCAATTCCGAAATTATCCGTTAAAACCTGGGTCATGTCTGTTTTTTTTGTGAGTACGAAATGCAGAAGTACGAAATACGAAAAGTTTACTAAAAGTTACGAAATACGAAAGTGTACTTAAAGTCTATTGGGGAACACAGATTTCGTATTCATCTGCATTTCGTAACTTTTAGTAAACTTTTCGTATTTCGTACTCATTTTTAAAGGGAAGTAAAGGTAGTCAAATTCATTTTTTATACGAGAAGATCAGCAATGAAGACTTACAATTCCGATTAACGCAGCTTTGCCGCCGACCAATGCGGATTGTACCCGATAAAAATCTGAAGAAGGGGTAGTTATTGGAAGAGCAGCAGGATTTCGTTGTTCTATTGTGTTGGTTTTATTCCAACGAGATATTTTTCGTAAACCGCTTTTGTGATCGTAGCGAATGCGCTGTCGATGATTTTCTTCGGCGTATTTGAAGTGGAGGAGAAATTTGATTTTGATTTTCCCATCGCCACGCGTTTACCGGTCGTGGAATTGAAGATGGTCCAGTGTGCAGTAGCAACGCGTTTAAAATCTTCTTTGCCCTGCAGGTTGTAGGGATCGGCGCCGAGGTCATTATCAATATCCATTTCATTGATGAAAATAACGTAATCCACTTTGTAAACTTTCCGGAGATAAGTGAGCAGGTTCGGACTGATGATGACCGTGTTCATAAATTTATCTGCATCATCATCTGCAGTTTCTACTTGTCCTTTCTGAACTCCGCTCGCCGCTTTCAGTTTTGCTGAATCTGCTTTCGTCGGATTCAGAGGAAAATCAACAGGCGTGTAGGACATGCTGGTCACATTGTAAACATATTCGAGATCGCGTTTCATTGCTGTATCATCGAGCAGTGAAACAACATTGCAGGTTGCGCCGAAAGAATGTTTCACCGATTCCACGAAACCTTTCCTGAGCGCGTCCTGCACCTGGTCATACTTCTGCCCGGTCTCGTTCGCGATCGCGCGCGTGATGTCGGAACTGCAATTGAACATTTTCGGTTCCCAGGGAATGAGTAAAATTTTTGTTTTTTTCGAGCCGGTCGTTGAAGAATTATTTCCATCGCCGCGCGTGGTAGTTTGTGCGGATATTCCTGTTCCAATAAAAATCACCGTCAACAGGAATATTACTGGTTTCGAAAAACTTCCGATTTTCAATTTCCAATTTCCAATTGAAAATAAATTGTCAGGCGTAAATCGTAAATCGTAAATTTTTCCGGCTACGTTTTTCATCTTAATGTAAATAGGCAATCCCAATGCCATAACGAAATTCGGGAGAATAAAATTGCCGAAAACGTCTCTGAAAAACCAGTTATTCAACGCCGGTTTTTGATAAAAAAAGCCAATTCGTGAAGATCAGTGGTGAAAAGCGCGGATAATGTCGTTTCCATTGGCATAAATGAGCAGGGCGAGTACCAGGTACATTCCTATCGCGAGCGCACGTTGCATGAATTTATCGCTCACTTTTTTGCGCGTTATCATTTCGTACAACACGAAAAGAATGTATCCGCCGTCGAGAACAGGTATCGGCAATAAATTCATGAATGCAAGGATGACGGAAAGAAATGCGGTGATGTTCCAGAATGCTTCCCAATCCCACGTGGAAGGAAATAATCCACCGATGGTTGCAAATCCGCCGATCTTGGATGCGCCCACTTTTGAAAAAAGTAATCCGAGTTGTTTCACATAACTCGAAAGCGTTTCTATCGTGCGATCGAATCCTCTTCCCCACGCAGCAAAAAATCCGTAGCTGATGGTTTTGTACTGAAGAAATTGATCGGGGCCTTTTCCGAGTATCCCGATCTTTCCTTCTTCATTCACAGTGACGGCAACGGAATCGGATTTCCCGTTCCTGATAAAGCCGAGCATGAATTTTTTTCCTTTGCTTTTCTGAATGCGATCCACAAAATGCTGTGCATAATGCAGCGAATCTCCGTCAATGGAAATCAGACTGTCGCCTTTCATCAATCCTGCTTTTCCGGCCGGCATATTGGCCACCACGCTATCGATCACGTACGGAATTTCTTCGGTGAATAAAGCTTTCACTTCCTTCTGCACGGCCATTTCTGTGAATCCTTTGGGAATATTGATGGAGATTATTTTTCCGTTGTGATCAAGCTGAATTGTTTTCGGTTTGTCGAGGAGAATTTTCAATGTTGCTTTTCCAAGATTATCGACAGCCGCATTGTCAATGGAAACTAATTTATCGCCATGATGAGCGCCAAGATTGAGAAGAAGAGAGTCGTAATACAATCCATACTTCGCATTTTTCGCCGGAAGATATTCATCGCCCCAGGCCCATGCCACCATACTGTAAATGACAATAGCGAGAAGAAAATTCACCGTAATTCCTCCCGCGAGAACGATCAGCCGCTGCCACGGTTTTTTTGCGCGGAATTCATCAGGAGCAGGGACGGCATTTGCATCGGTGCCTTCTTCGGCCTGCATCCCGTGAATATCCACGTATCCGCCGAATGGGAACCATCCTAATCCGTAAGTTGTTTCTCCGATTTTCTTTTTGAAGAGTGAAAAATTCAACAGCGCAGGAATAGGAAAAAGAAAATCGAAAAAGAGGTAAAATTTATTCACGCGCATTTTGAACAAGCGCGCCGTAATGAAATGACCGAACTCATGCAGAACGATGAGCAGAGAAAGACTTAAAAAGAATAATGTGAATTTTATCACGGGAATGAATTACAAATTATGATTTACGATTTTTATTTGAGCGGAGTCAAAAGTACGCATTTGCGCTGTGATTCGCCGGAAGCACTGACCCGCCTGCTCTTCGTTTAGTCGGGCAAGCTACCGCCGCTGGTTACTGTCACTGGCCACTCACTTCTTCTTTCTCATTTTTGCGATCAGTTCTTTCTGTGTTTCCAGCAACTGCATCAGCAACTCTATCTGGCGCTGGAGTTTTTCGATTTCGTTGCGGTAATATTCCGTTGACCCCGGTTTACCTTTGGTAAATATCCCCGCTTTTTCTTCGACGATATTGTCGATGGAATTCTCAGAAACATCCAGCACACGAAAAATATCTTTGAGTGTTTCGGAGCTCACGTTCCCCGATTTTTCAATATGAGATATCAATGGTCGCGCCTTGTGTATTCGTTTTGCCAGCGCTTCCTGGGTGAGTCCTTTTGCCACTCTTGCCAGCTTGATCTTTTTACCGATATGCATGCGCTTAAATTAACATTCCGGTCATTGCCTTTTGGTTATTTAAATTTACATTTGGTTAATTCGATATAACAAAAACTTCCTACTATGTACACGACCTGCGAAATAGAACTCACCGTGCGGCCCTGCGGGAACAATGATAACAAATGGCAACTGGAAATTCCGGCGGTGGCCTCCGCACAGTATTTTTTCGATTGCAGGAAACCGGTCGTTCTTTCAATAAAGGAAAAAACTTTCGCTACACGCACCACGTTCGGAACGTGGAGATACGATCAGAAAAAAGCAGCGGTTGTCTGTGTGAAAGGCTACATGCTTTACAGCGATGATCTTTCTTCTTTCATTTACAAAAACGGCTGGCACAAACCCGCCGGAGGAAAACCCGCATTACTCATCTTCCGGCTGAAAGAATTCGATCATCATTTCGAACTGGTGTGCCTGCAATGAAAGTCTCGGTAGCTTGTTTTTTAATCCCGTAATTCGCAATTTCAATTTGCTTTTTACGGTATTAATTTTGGCCATTTACCAATGAAACTATGAGAATTGCATCTGCAATGTAAAATGTGATCACCGGCAACTGACAACCGACAACTGCCTTGCCTCCTCATCACTCTTCACATAATCTTCCAGTGTCGGATTTTTCACGAATGAAACTTTTGAAATTGTTTTTTCGATGATCTCCGCGATCTGAAGGAATTTTATTTTCTCTTCGAGAAATGCCTTCACCGCCACTTCATTTGCGGCATTCATGACGCACGCACGGTTGCCTCCCGCACGCAGCGCGTCGTACGCTATGCCCAGGCACGCGAATGTTTCCACGTCTGGCTTTTCAAAATTCAACGCGGGATATTTCGCAAAATCGAATCGCGGAAATTCTGAACTCAGTCTTTCCGGGTAACCGAACGCGTACTGGATCGGCAGTTTCATGTCGGGCAGCCCGAGTTGTGCTTTAATACAACCATCGCGGAATTGCACGAGCGAATGAATGATACTTTGCGGGTGAACGATCACATCGATCTGTTCCGGTTTCAGTCCGAAGAGCCATTTTGCTTCTATTACTTCGAGCCCTTTGTTCATGAGCGTCGCCGAATCGATCGTGACTTTTGCGCCCATTTCCCAGTTCGGATGTTTGAGCGCATCTTTCTTCGTCACATTCTCTAATTCATTTTTTTTCTTTCCGCGGAAAGGCCCGCCCGATGCAGTGAGGTAAATTTTCTCGATAGGATTTTCAAATTCTCCGGCGAGACATTGGAAAATTGCAGAGTGCTCAGAGTCGACAGGATAAAGATTCACTCCTTTTTCACGCGCCGCTTTTGTCACGAGATCTCCTGCTACAACCAACGTTTCTTTATTCGCCAGCGCAATTTGTTTTCCTGCATTCACGGCAGCAAGTGTGGAACGCAATCCCGCGTAACCAACAATGGCAGCGAGCACCATGTCGATCGTTTCCATTTGAACCACATCGGCCAGCGCTTCTTCTCCTCCGTAAACTTTTATTCCATCATCGAGCAACGCGTCTTTCACTTTCTGCAAATGAGAAAGATCATTGATGACGACAACATTCGGTTTGAATTTTTTCGCTTGTTGAATTAACAGATCACAATTATTTCCAGCAGCAAGAACTTCTACCGAAAATTTTTCCGGGTGAGAAGCAATAACTTCCAAAGACTGGGTGCCAATAGAGCCGGTACTTCCAAGTATCGCGAGTTTTTTGGTTGCTTGGTTGCTTGTGTTTGTTGTGTTGCTTGGCATTAATTTTTATCTGTGTAATCCGTGGCTTATTTCTGTTGTGCTGGCATAAAATCTGTTCTGAGAATTTTCAATTCTGTTCTTCGGTCAAGCATTCTCATGTACTGATTATCTGCTCCCCTTCTATTCGTGTCGATCTTATCTATTCTTGATTCAAAAAGCACCGTTCCTTTCTGAACGATCTTCCCCGAAGGAAGAGTTAAGTCATTCTCAAGAATTACCGGCCTTACATCTCCATAACTCTTCGCAACAATTCTTTCTCTTTCAATTCCCATTTTGATAAGGGAATCGGTAATTGAAATGGCGCGATTGTATGTTAATCGTGTCGAACAATCTGTACAAACGTGATCAGTATGTGTTCCGACTTCTATCACAAATGATGGATGATCCTGGATAAAAGCGAATACCAATCGTAAAGAATCCATTCCGTGGTGAGTGCTGTCCTGCCAGATCGTTGCCTTGTCAAAATTGAAAATTATTTTCGGCGTACGCACAATATCATTCGTATCGAAAACAGTGTCAGCAAAAGTTTTGTAATGCCGGATATTCGTGCTTTGAAATTTCACGAAAGAATTCATCAGCACAAAACACATCACCGCCGCTCCCACAACGAATCGTTGAATTTTGAATTTTGAATTTTGAATCATTGAATTAAAATATAATCCTGCGGATCGACCGGCGTTCCATTGTACCACAATTCAAAATGAAGATGTGGCCCGATCATTTGTTCGCCCGAACTTCCAACAATAGCAATGGGATCTCCCGCTTTCACATAATCGCCGGTTTTTTTGAGCAGCGCTGCATTGTGTTTGTAAATAGAAATAATATTATTCGCATGCTGAATTTCTATCACGTAACCATTATCGATCGTCCATCCGGCAGAGATAACAGTTCCGTCGAGCGTGCTGCGAACGGGCTCGTTATCATCAGTAGCAGCAATGTCCACACCGAAATGTTCTTCTGCTGCATTGAAAATATTCGTGACTGTTCCCTGGAGCGGAACGAAAAAGAAAAAGTCGCCGATCCCGCCTTTTCGATCGAAATTCGCAGTGAGTGAATACTGATCCATGCTTTCCACATCATTGCGCAGCGCGGTGTCTTCCTTCGAAGGTTTGAAATTGAGATTCGTATATTTTTTTGTCGTGTCGCGCGGATTCACCGGATGCTCTGCCGAATCTTTTCCTTTCAGGATCGTGAGAATATTATCTGTGTATTTCTGCTGATCAGTAAGAATTTTTTCGATCGAGTCGGTTTTGAAATGAAGATCGAGTAATTTCTGCTGCGACGTTTCGTCGGCGTACCCGGGAATGTACTCGCGTATGGGCGTGAACGCAATGAGCACGACCACGAGCGCGATCATGAAGATCGTAAGCGAAATAATAGCAATGAGAAACCCGAGCGGAGTTTGTCGCCAGGAAAAACGTTCTTCGAAAGTATCGTCGTTCATTACTACGAGGCGATACCGGTTCCGCAAACGGTGAATGAGTTTATTTTTCGCTTTGTGTTCGGTCATTTTCTGGGAACGTCAAATATCGGGAAAAGAGAGCACAGTGGTCAGTAGCAGTTGTCAGCGGCAGTTGTCAGTATTTGGAAACACTTCTATACTGGTGACTGAGAACTGAAACCCGGCAACTGAGCAGAAGCAACCATTGGTAATTTATCCGTCTTTGTAGAAGTAATACACTATTTTTGCGCTTCCGGCGTTGCATTTTGCCGGATTTTTATTCTGTGAAGTTTCGCCTCTCATATTCTCTTTTTCCCGTCATCGGATTCGTGCTGTTCCTGCTCGGGGCCTGTTCCACCACGAAGAATAAATTCATGCACCGTGCGTATCACAACATGACCTCGCGGTACAATGGATATTTCTACGCGAAGGAAAACATGAAAGATGCGCTCGATCAGCTCGACAAATCATACATCGACGATTATTCGCAGATACTTCCGGTTTATCGTTTGCCCAATACACCGGAGACGAAAGGATGCTATGCTCCATTGGAAAAAGCGATCAAGAAATCGAGCAGCGTTATTGAACATCACGCGATCACCACCAAGGGCGGCGACGAGATTCCCGGTGCAGTAAAATGGATCGATGACAATTACCTGATCATCGGCCGGGCGCGTTATTACAAGGGAGAATACATTTCCGCTATTGAGATCTTCGATTATCTCATTCAGAAATATTCCAAATTCCCGATCCGTTATGACGCGATCATGTGGAAAGCGAGAACAGAAATTGAAATGAGCGGCCTCACCGAAGCAGAAGGGATGCTCGATGTGATTGCCAATGACAAGGGTTGCCCCGAACGTCTTTTGCCCGACATCAAAGCCACCTATGCTTATCTCTACATCCAGAAGGGGAATTACAATGCAGCGATAAAAAATCTCGAAGAGGCGATCAAGATCACAAAGAGTAAAAAACCCCGCGTGCGTTACATGTACGTGCTTGCGCAGTTGTATGAAAAAACAGGAAAGCAAAAAGAAGCATTCGACATGTACGACAAAGTGATCGGCATGCACCCGAGGTACGATATGCTTTTCAATGCAAAACTTTCGCGCGCACGGCTGAGTGCATCTGATCCGAAAACAAGAAATGAGTCGAAGAAAGAATTGCAGAAAATGCTTTCCGATTCGAAGAACACGGAATTTCAGGACCAGATCTATTACACGCTTGCGCAATTAGAAATGGGATCGAAGAATGAAGCGGGCGCCGTGAGTTACTACAAACTTTCTGTTGCTTCAAGCGTGGGTAATAACAAACAGAAATCACTTTCTTACCTCGCGCTCGGTGATATTTATTTCGGGCGGACTGATTACATCAATGCACAGGCGTATTACGACAGCACTATGCAGTTCCTTCCGAAAGATTATCCCGATTACAAATCTATTGACGAAAAAAGAAAATCGCTGAACAACCTGGTGCATTACATCAATCTTGTTGCTTTCGAAGACAGCACACAGATGGTTGCGCGCAAATATGGAGATGACACACTCAAATTGTATCCGTTCATTGATAAACTCATTGCAAAACAGAAAGCGGAAGACAAGAAAAAGAAGGAGCAGCAGGATGCATTGGCCGCCGCGGGAGGAACGGGTTTCACTGCGGGGCAGAGCAGCACCAACACACAACCGAGTTCATTTTATTTCTATAACCCTTCGAACATTTCTTTCGGTGTGAATGAATTCACGCGCAAATGGGGAAACCGGAAACTGGAAGACAACTGGCGAAGATCGAACAAGGAATCCATTGTGGAAGAAGAAAGTTCCGATAATCAGAATGCTGATTCTTCCAATACAAAGGGGGGCGGGAAAAAAACGGTCAACGATAAATATTCGCGCGCTTATTACATCAAAGATCTTCCGCTGAATGATTCGCTGGTGGCCGCGTCCAATGAAAGAATCGCAGATGCTCTTTTCAATCTCGGAACTATTTACAAAGAGCAAATGAAAAATTATCCGCGATCTGAAGATGCTTTTGAAGAATTATGCAAACGATTCCCGAAACACAAATACAATCTTCCTTCGCATTTTCAGCTCTACCGGATCTATTCGGACCAGACCGTGAACAACACCGCAAAAGCAAAAGAACACAGCGATTATATCTGCAACAATTTCCCGTCGAGTGAATATTGTGAGCTCATAAAAAATCCGGACCACGAAGTAGATGTGCTTGGCGCGAAAAAAGATATTTCCGCTTATTACGACAGCACGTATTCGATTTACCTGCGCAGGGATTATCAGCAAGTCATAGCTCGTTGCAATTATGCCGATTCTGTTTACGGAACAAAAACAGACAAGAATGAAATGGCGGCGAAATTTGCGTACCTGCGCGCTGTGAGCATTGGAAAAACGCAGGGCATTCCGCAAATGGAAACTGCACTCACAAAGATCGTGGCTAATTATCCGAAAGACCCTATTCGTCCGCAGGTGCAGGCGCTCATTGATGCTATTCACAAACAGAATAGCGGTTCAACCGATGTGGTACTTACCGATACGGCGAGCGTGGTGAATGGAAATGGTTACAAGATCAATGACAATGGAGATTACCAGTTCATGATCATTGTGGAAAATGGAAAAGGTGATGTGAATAAAACGAAGATCGCGATCACGGATTTCGATGGCGTGAATTATACTTCGGAAGGACTCGTTGTTTCCAGCATGATGCTCGACGATAAACACCAGTGCATTCTCGTAAAAAAATTCAGCGGGAAAAAGTCGGTGATGGATTACTATGGCGTGCTGAAGATCCATCCCGAATTATTCGCAATGCTGCAGCCCGGAACGTTCCAGGTGATGGCGATCTCTTCTGAAAATTTCCCCGTATTTTTTAAAGACAAGAACATCGATACCTACAAAGCTTTTTTCGAGAAGAATATTCTTACCGGCAAGTGATCTGTCCTTGATTTTTCACTGGCAATCCGCAATTAACATTTTACGTTTTTTATCAACGAAGCCCCCGGAGTGAAAACCTATATTGCTTAGCTTTACCGAAACGCGACCAACATGTTCAACAAAAACTCAGGGCCAATGCGCTCGAATTCTCCCGATTCCGGATCGGTCAATATCATTGGCGCCGGAACTTCCATTGATGGTGATATAATTTCTACCGGCGATATCCGTATTGACGGAACGCTGAAAGGCACTGTGAAAACAAGAGGCAAACTGGTGATCGGGCCTTCCGGAAGCGTGGAAGGCGAAGTGAATTGCCAGAATGCGGACATCTCCGGAAACATCCGCGGCAAAGTGAATGTGTCTGATCTTCTCGCGCTCAAATCAACTGCAAAACTGAACGGAGAAATTTCTACCGGTAAACTTGCTATTGAGCCCGGCGCTGATTTCTCCGGATCGTGCAGCATGGGCGGCGTAGTGAAAGAGATCCTGCAGCATGACAACTCCGAAGCAGAGCTCGCCGAAAAAACCGCTTAATAACACAGCGAAATATATTTCGATGACCAGCTTCATGGCTGCTGTCATCACGCTGGGTACATTGGCCGGCCGCTGGCTCGATAATCATCACCCGGTTGTAAAATTCCCACTCTTCACACTTACACTTTCCCTGTTCTCCGTTTTCGCTGCGATGTGGTATTTCATCCGCGATTTTGTGAAGAAGTGATCTTTCGTTTTGCGAATTTTTTTCCTGGCTGATCTTATTTGACCTGATCTAAATGTTGTTGTTCACCTTATCTTTATACTTCACCCCGATTATTAATTTATGAAAAATATTTTTTCGCTGTGCCTCATTTGCATTACTGCGAATTCCCTTTCCGCCGGGCCGTTTCATCCGCGGTGCACGAAAGAAAATGTTCATTCACGCACTTCTCATTTTTATCAGGGACATTTGATGAATTATTACAGCGGCGCATTCAAAGAATTATGCGCGATGAAAAGCTATTCTTATTCTGATGATGCGGTTTCCACCCGCGGCTTGTCATTCGGTTACTCCGCTTTCAATCCTGCTCCACTGAATAATTATCTTGCACAATTCGGACAAAAAGAAATATTGCGGAATTATTATAAAATGATCGGCTATGAAGATCTCGTGGTCGACGATCCGCTTACTGCAGCGGTCAGCGTAAATTATATTTTTCCGCAATACGGATCAGCAGGAACGAACGATTCGCTTCGATTTAAAATTCACGGATGGCAAATGATGACCAGTATTATCGGGTTCGATCTGCTCGGCACCGAATACGTAGATCTAATTATCGGCCCGCAGATCACCTGGGGAAGTTATCACCTGATAAAAAATACTCCGTCAACAGGAAAAGAAAAATACAAAGAACCTTTTGTGGCGCCGGGTCTGCGGCTCGAACTTCGTTTCAATCTCGGCAGTATTTCCATTGGAGGACGCGCGGTGTACGCGTATGATGTGACCGATCCTAAATGGAAACGCAGATCTCCTAATCTTGAAATTCTTCCCGGTTATCTGAATCGCGGATTGTATTATCAGGCTTATGTCGGAATTTCTTTCAACTGATTTAAAAAAAATGAAACACTTTTTTCTTTGCCTGATCCTTCTTTGTTTTTCATTTCATGCTGAAGGAAAAAAAAATCTGCATTCAAAAAAAGGATGGCTGCAGGATGGAACGGCTGACCAGAGGTGTATTATGGCTTCGGCCGGATATTATCCGCAGAATTTCAATTCGCTCAACACCTACGTACTTCGTTCCGGCAATAAATCATTCGCCCCTTTTCTTTACGGCGCGGGCGCAAACATGGTTGTGCCTGTGGGCGGGCGCAGCGGTGAATGGAAAGGATCCTTAGGCGCAGAAATTTTTATCCCGCAAAAAATAACACAGAATGATTCGCTCCAGTTCAAACTTGGAGGATTGCATATTATTACAAGCTGGTACGCTCACGATTTTCTGCCCGGCAATGCTCATCTCGCTCTCGAACTTGCTCCCGGTGTTGACTGGGGCATAATTAAATTCACACAAACCATCAACGGAAGAAATTTCAATTCTTCTAATCCTTTCGTTGCCCCTCTTGCGCGAACGGAATTCAGAATTGTTTTCCATCCCATTGCATTCGGCATACGCGCCGTGTATCGTTACGACATAACGAGTCCGCGCTGGAGAGATGACATTGCTCTGTCGCACACCCGCATTTCAGGTTTTGGATTCCAGGTTTTTCTCGGATGGGGAAAAACAGTTTGAATTACGAAGGGAGAAAACTCTTCCGACGTTTTTTTCGTAATTCATTTTAGAAGCTATCTTTAGCATGAAATATTTTTATACCTCCGCTTATGAAAAAAATATTTTTATTCCTGTTCATTCTTGCGCCTGCTTTTTTGTTCTCCCAGAAAAAGAAAGACGGCAATAATTTTCACTGGATCTCGGAACAATGGGCTGTCGCTCCTTCCGGCGGACAGTTTCATCCCGATCTGCGCGCGATGAATAATCAGCTTACCGCATGGAAAGGAAATGACCAGGATCTTTTTTATTCGGGGCTTCGTGGTTATGGTTTAACCTATGCAGGGCCTTGTGATTTGACGCGTGGAGGAGAATTTGATGGTTCATTTGCATTCGACCTGATGATGCCTTCGAAAGTTTCCATTGGTAAAGTGCAGAAAGATTCGCTCACCTTCGATCTGAAAGGATGGAATTTCATGTCGAGTTTTTTTGGGAAGGATATTATTCCCGGAAGTATTGTTGCGCTCGTTCTTGCGCCGGGAATAGATTGGGGAACATTAAAAATGATAAGCGCTGTGAATGGAAATGGAACGTTGCAGCGGAATTTTTTCATTGCGCCACTGGGTCGTGCGGAAATGCGTTTCGTGTTTGGTCCTATTTGCCTTGGCGCACGCGGATGTTACCGCTATGACGTGACAAAAGATTCCTGGAACCTGAAATCGGGTCCTGCGTTTGCATTGCCGGGAGTGAAAAATACCGGAACCAGTATTGAATTCTTCGTCGGCTGGGGACATGTGCATTACCAGTGAGAATGTGCGATGTAAGATTTACAATTTACCGTTTTTGAGAACGACTATTTGACACCACGTTATCTGCCGGAAACAATCTCTTCGGAAGAACTCCAAAATTGTAAATCATAAATTGTAAATCGTAAATACCTTCGTGCCGATGAAACACTTGCTCCGTTATTTTATTTTTCTTGTTGTTCTTTCTGTTGCACTTTTTTCGTGGAATAAATTTTTTCCGCGATATGATGCCGGATGGATGAGCTGGGCTTTGCTTATTTTCCTCACGCTTGTGTACGTGTTCGCCCACCTATACATCAGCGCGGGTGAAAAAGGTAAACCGGGCGTTTTTGTTCGGCGCTTCATGGGTGCAACTACGCTGCGGCTGATGCTGTTTCTCATTGCTATTCTTATTTTCACTTTTACACGTCGTGATAAAGCTGTTTTGTTCCTTTTTCATTTTCTTGTACTGTACATTCTTTTCACTGTTTTTGAAGTCATCACTTTTTACAAACAACTCCGGAAAAAAAACTGATCCATTAGAGTTTATATCGATTAAGAGTTGTATAAAAATGATTGCAAGCGCTCCATTATTAAAAACTGAGCATTTGCAAGGCATTCCCGATGCTCAGTCTGATTCATTTGAATGCCAAAAAATTTCCTGT
Organism: Bacteroidota bacterium; assembly: GCA_016194975.1. Lineage (NCBI taxonomy): Bacteria > Pseudomonadati > Bacteroidota > Bacteroidota bacterium. Next base: position 85,691 of record JACQAM010000016.1, on the reverse strand, counting down.
TTCGCATTTAGTATCTTATTCGGAATAAACTCTATTCATTAAATCAATTTTATTTTTTAGGTTTGTTCAACAACTCCAATTCTTATGAAATCTAAAAAATTCTCCCTGTTCATCGCGATGATCGTGATGGTATTCTCCTGCAAAATATCTTTTGCGCAATTGTCCGATACGCATAGCTACACGGCGATCAGTACCGGAATTTATTTACCGAATCTTGCCACACTGAATTCTGTACCGTCGGGCACCTACAAACTCGGAGGATTTTCGAATCCGCTGGGAATTGGAATTGATCGCGGCGCTACGGCAAAGAGTGAAAAACTGAATCACGCTGCTGTGACTTTGCTTTCTTTCCAGTATTTATTGCCACAAACCATTTCCAACGACAGTGTAAGTTTTAAATTGAACGGCTATCATGTTCTGCTTGACATTGTGGGATTCAATTTTCTGAAATCAGACAATGCGGTGTTCACCGGTGGAATCGCGTGGTGCTTCGGGCGATTTAAAGTGACCGAAAATCAAAAGGGAAATGTTTCCACTTTCCTCGATCCTTATTTCGATCCGGTATTGCGCTTGCAGTTGCATGTGCGCCTCGGCGATCATTTTTACATTGGTGCAAGGGCCGGTTACCAGTACGATGGATTCTTCAATTCTGCCTGGAAAAAAAGCGGATCTACTTCCGATGTTTTCCCGGCGCTTGACATGAGCGGCGTGAATAGTTCCTTTTTCATCGGCTTCGGAAAGTGATCCGTCGTCACTGAACTTCGTTTCGGAACAATCCTGATTTTCATTGCTGATAAGTAGTGAAAAACAAGTTCATTTCTTCCCTCAAAATAATTGACAGGAATCATGATCATTAATGGAACAAATACCTATTTTTGCGCCGAATTTTGAAAGTGAAAATTCTCCTTTGAAATAATTCTGCGAATCAATGCGTTTGTCTGCCCGAATTGCCCGGATCATTTTTTCAGCCAGTGCCCTTTTTTTTCCTGCATTTTCCTATGCGTTCGATCCTGATGCAGTAGCTGCCGCCGACACGGTTCGCGCACAAAAAACCACGAACGATGTTGCGGCAGATGAAGGCGGTTTCAAACCGAGTGAAATGATCATGGAGCATATTGGTGATGCGCATGAATGGCACATTTACGGGAAGATTTTCATTCCTCTTCCCGTGATCATTAAAACAGACAAGGGGTGGGAATTTTTCTCTTCCGGAAATTTCAGGAATTCCGAAACAAATGAACTACAGCCATACAAAGGCAGGTATTACACGTACATTCTCAAAGACGGAAAAATAAAAGTGTGGGATCCATTGGCGATGATGGAAAATGAGAATGCTTCGAAAACAGTTTTCGATATTTCCATTACCAAAAACGTAGTGACATTGCTGGTCGTGGTGCTCCTGCTGATGCTCATTTTCACCGGCGTTGCGCGTAAATACAAAAACAATCCCGGCAAAGGCCCTCGCGGAATGCAATCGCTCGTTGAACCATTCATCATTTTCATCCGCGACGATATTGCCAAAACGAGCATCGGAAAAAAATACGAGCGCTATCTTCCATTTTTGATTACCGTTTTCTTTTTTATCTGGCTTGCAAATATGCTCGGGCTCATCCCTGTTTTTCCGGGAGGAGCAAATTTCACCGGCAACATTGCGATCACGATGGTGCTTGCGGTCATTGTTTTCATGATCACCACTTTTTCTGCAAAATCCACTTACTGGCGCCACGTTTTTGCAATGCCCGGCGTTCCCATTGGTGTTCTTGTCATTCTCACTCCCATTGAAATTCTCGGCATCTTTCTCAAACCATTCGTATTGATGATCCGATTGTTTGCAAACATTACTGCCGGCCACATCATCGCACTTTCATTCTACTCGCTCATTTTCATTTTCGCAAAAGGCGGAGAATCGCTCGGCGCCGGATTTGGCGTGGCGGTTGTCTCTATCGCTTTTTGTGTGTTCATGATGTTCCTCGAATTGCTTGTTGCGTTTTTACAAGCGTATGTTTTCACTTTGCTCGCTGCAATGTATTTCGGCTCAGCAGTGGAAGAACATCATCACGAAGAAGAACATGCACAACAAGAACACGCAACAGTAACCACGTAATCTTTTAACCTAAATAAAATCACAATTATGAATCCAATGATCCTTTTAGAAGCAGCTCCCATTGAAAGCATCGGCATCGGCTACGGCCTTGCTGCTGTTGGCGCAGGCCTTGCTGCTGTTGGTGCCGGTATCGGTATCGGACGTATCGGTGCGGGCGCGCTCGAAGCAATGGCGCGTCAACCCGAAATGCTCGGTGATCTTCGTGCCAACATGATCCTTACTGCCGCTCTCGTTGAAGGTACCGCCTTCTTCGCAATGGTGGTTGGTCTGCTCGTAATCTTCAAATAAGATCGCGGGAAAAAATTCACCGCTCTCTTTTGCGGTTGGCAGAAGAGAGCGGTTTTAAAAAAGAAAAAAATAAAACAAAAAATAATTCGCCATGGGATTAGTAATGCCCGATACCGGTTTAGCGATATGGATGCTCATCACGTTCATGATCGTTCTTGTTCTGCTGAAAAAATATGCGTGGAAACCGATCCTGAAATCCATTAAAGAGCGGGAAGATTCCATTGACAATGCCTTGAAGTCGGCAGAGAATGCAAAAGCAGAAATGGCAAATCTGAAATCGGAGAACGAACAGATCCTCGCTCAGGCACGTGCGGAACGCGATCACATGATGAAAGAAGCACGAGAAATGAAAGACAGCATCGTGGGCGAAGCAAAAAATAAAGCGAAAGAAGAAGGAGATAAAATGCTCGCCTCGGCACGCGAAACCATTCAGAATGAAAAAATGGCGGCCATCACCGAATTGAAAAACCAGGTGGCGCAACTTTCCATTGACATTGCTGAAAAAATTCTCAAAAGTGAACTCGCAGATGATACCAAACAAAAAGAGCTGATCAAAAATCTGCTCAAAGACGTTAAGCTCAACTGATCTCTCCGATGGAAACAAGAGTTTCTCAACGTTACGCAAAATCATTACTCGATCTTTCACTCGACAAAGGTCAGTTGGAACAAGTGTATGAAGACATGCAACTGGTGCATTCTACTATTCATCAAAGCCATGAACTTTCTGTTTTAATGCACAGCCCCGTTATCAAAACAGACAAGAAACAGGAAATTCTCAAAGCGATATTCGGTGGTAAGATCGGCGTGATCACTTCTTCTTTCATTGACATCGTAACGAGAAAACGCCGCGAAGCAGAACTGGAAAGTGTTGCGGAATCTTTCATTGCCCAATACAAAAAACATAAAAATATTCTCACCGCAGTGATCACCACCGCTTCTGGCCTCGACGAACGCCTCCGCGAAAAAGTGATGGAGATCGTAAAAGAAACTTCGCAAACAGAAATTCAACTGGTGGAAAAAGTAAATAAAAATCTCATTGGCGGATTTGTGCTTCGTGTCGGCGACAAACAAGTCGATGCAAGTATCATCCGCCAGATAAAAGAACTGGAAAGATCCTTCAATGAAAATCCATACGTAAGACCGAATTAATTCTACGAATCCAATAAGGGTCAACCCCGGTAAGTCAGAACATAAAATAAAGTACAGAACTTTCAATAATAAAATAAAATGGCAGAAGTAAAACCAGCGGAAGTTTCCGCGATCCTCAGGCAGCAACTCGCAGGATTCAAATCGGCGAAAGAACTCGAAGAAGTAGGAACTGTTCTTCAAGTGGGTGATGGCATTGCGCGCATCTACGGCCTTTCGAATGTAGGTTCAGGCGAGCTGATCGAATTTGAAAATGGGTTGAGAGGAATTGCACTCAATCTCGAAGAAGATAATGTTGGTGCCGTGTTGCTCGGAAATTCAACCGATATCAAAGAAGGTGATACTGTAAAGCGCACCGGAAAAATTGCTTCGATCAATGTGGGCGAAGGAATGCTTGGACGTGTAGTGGATACACTTGGAAATCCCATTGATGGAAAAGGCCCGATCAAAGGACAGACGTATGAAATGCCGATCGAAAGAAAAGCGCCCGGTGTAATTTTCCGTCAGCCGGTGAATGAGCCCCTGCAAACAGGAATAAAAGCGATTGATGCAATGATTCCCATTGGACGCGGACAACGTGAGTTGGTGATCGGCGATCGCCAAACCGGAAAAACTGCAGTGTGCATTGACACGATCATCAATCAAAAAGAATTTTACGAAGCAGGAAAACCTGTTTTCTGTATTTATGTTGCCATCGGGCAAAAAGGTTCTACCGTTGCAAATATTGTTCGTGTGCTTGAAGAAAACGGTGCTATGCCTTACACAGTTGTTGTTGCTGCTCCTGCCGCCGATCCTGCACCGTTGCAATTCTACGCACCGATGTCGGGCGCTGCCATTGGAGAATTTTTCCGCGACACCGGCCGTCCTGCACTGATCATCTATGATGATCTTTCAAAACAAGCTGTAGCGTATCGTGAAGTTTCCCTCCTTCTTCGTCGTCCTCCGGGGCGTGAAGCTTATCCCGGTGATGTTTTTTATCTGCACTCACGTTTGCTCGAGCGCGCAGCAAAAGTGAATGGCAATGATGATGTGGCGAAGAATATGAATGATCTTCCTGAGTCGATTCGCTCCATGGTAAAAGGCGGCGGATCACTCACTGCACTTCCCATCATTGAAACACAGGCAGGAGACGTTTCTGCTTACATTCCTACGAATGTGATCTCCATTACCGACGGACAGATATTTCTTGAATCCAATCTTTTCAACGCCGGTGTGCGTCCTGCAATCAACGTAGGAATTTCAGTTTCACGTGTGGGAGGAAATGCGCAGATCAAGTCCATGAAAAAAGTTGCGGGAACATTGAAGCTCGACCAGGCACAGTACCGCGAACTGGAAGCATTTGCAAAATTCGGCTCCGATCTTGATGCGGCTACAAAAGGCGTTCTCGACAAAGGATCGCGCAACGTGGAAATTCTCAAGCAGGGGCAATTCTCTCCGTTCCGCGTGGAAGAACAGATCGCGATCATTTACTGCGGAACAAAAGGATTGCTGCGCAATGTGCCGGTGAATAAAGTGAAGGAATTTGAAGTTGATTTTCTCGCGTACATGAAAGCAACACATGCCGATGTAATGAATGACCTCAAAGCAGGAAAATTCGATGACAAGATCACCGCAGCATTAGATGCAGCAGCTAAAGAAATTTCCGCGAAGTACAAAAAATAAAATAACAAGAATCAAAATAACATTTTCGCATTTGTGATTTGTTTTTTGTTTTTTGAAATTTTTCAGAAATGGCAAGCTTAAAAGAAGTCCGCAATCGCATCACCTCGGTGTCCTCCACACAGCAGATCACTTCTGCTATGAAGATGGTGTCGGCTGCGAAACTGCGCCGCGCCCAGGACGCGATCATCCAGATGCGCCCGTATGCGAACAAGATGAGTGAGATACTTTCTAATCTCAGCGGAAGTCTCGACAGCAGTGAAGGCGGCGCTTATGCAAAAACGCGTGAAGTGAAAAATGTGCTCTTCGTGGTCATCACTTCCAACCGCGGGTTGTGCGGCGGATTCAATTCAAGTGTGTCGAAAAGAACAATGCGCGCTATTCGCGAGGAATATGCCGGTGCAAAAATTCATTACCTCTGCATCGGGAAAAAAGGGAATGATGTTTTCAAAAAAACAAATTACACAGCAGCACTGGGCAATATTGAAAATCCGAATGCATTGTTCGACGGCGTGTCCTTTGCCAAAACGGCTCCCGTTGCCGAAGCGATCATGAAAGCATTCGCATCCGGAGATTTCGACCGGGTTGTACTCGTGTACAACCAGTTCAAGAATGCGGCTGTGCAACTCACGCAATGCGAACAGTTCCTGCCGGTTGTTCCGCCGAAAGGAGCAAAAGGAAATAAAACCGATTATATTTTCGAACCCAATCGTTCAGAGATCGTACTTGATCTTATTCCGCGTTCGCTGAAAACACAATTGTACAAAGCGATTCTCGATTCATTCGCCTCCGAACACGGCGCGCGCATGACCGCTATGCACAAGGCGACCGACAACGCGCAAGATCTTCTGAAAGCTTTGAAAATTTCCTACAACAAAGCGAGGCAGGCTTCGATTACCAATGAGATTCTGGAAATTGTGGGTGGGGCGGAAGCGCTGGCGGGATAGGGCTGCGAAATACGAAAAGTTTACTAAAAGTTACGAAATGCGCGATGGTCATTGCGAACAAAGTGAAGCAATCCTGCGGGTTGGGCTTTCATAACTTTTAGTAAACTTTTCGTATTCCATGCTCTGTGAAATCTTGCAAATGAATTGCAAATTTTCACATTTTATCTGAACTTCGCGCAAGGGTAAAAATACTATTTCAGAAGCGCCGGCAATTCCCTATTTACGAAATCATCAAGCGAACAGATTTTTATTTTTCCGGCGTTGTAGCCCGAGTTCCGGTCGAAGGTTACAATGAATTGTTTTTTTGCCCTGATCGCCTGGAAGGTTTTATTTCCCTGCTTTGTCAATGAAGCTCCGGATGATAATTTAAATTCAACCGACGCAAGAATATGAATTCCGCGCGCAATGACCAGGTCCACTTCTCCGCCTACATGTTCTTTGTAGAAAAAAAGTTCCGCTCTCTTTCCTGTTGCGTTTGCGATCTGCTCGACGGCAAATGATTCGAATGAGAATCCTACCGCGGGATGAGAAAATACATCGCCTTCTGAATTTACATTGAGCAAATGATGCAGCAATCCGGAATCCCGGATATAAATTTTCGGCGTTTTTACAATGCGCTTTCCGAAGTTGGAATGCCAGGGCTGAATTCGTCGCACGAGATATCCATGCTCGAGAAAATCCAGATAGGTCTTCACCGTATTCACACTCAGCCCGAGTGCGCGGCTGATCGTACTCAGGTTAAGCAGTTGCCCGTTCAGGTGCGCGAGCATTTGAATCAGTCGTTGCATGACCAATGGAGAGGCGGGCGAACCGAGCGCAGGAAGATCGCGCTGCACGTACGTGAAAAGAAAATTTTCAAACCACGTTCTGCGTATTTCATTATCACCGGTAAGAAACGGAATCGGAAATCCTCCGCGGAACCATAATCGTTTTATTTTTTCTCCTGCTTCTTTTATACTTAGGCCGCCGAGTTCAAGAAATGCTATTCTTCCGGCAAGTGTTTCAGAACTGTCGCGGATCATATCAGGAGAGGCGGAACCAAGCAGCAGAAATCGTTGTGGTTTTCTTTTCACATCTACCAAATGCCGGAGCAAAGGAAAAATATTTTTCAATCTTTGTACTTCGTCAATAATGACGAGTTTGTCCGCCAGTTCTTCCAGGAAAAGCTGGGGCGCCACGGAAAGCCGCTCAAAATCTCTCGATGATTCCAGGTCGAGATAGATGAATTGCTTTTTCAGGTTGCGGGAATATTGTTTTGCGAGTGTAGTTTTCCCGATCTGCCTTGGGCCGGTAATGGCGAGCACAGGAAAATGCTTCCCCAGTTTCTCCAGCTGCAGTATGGCGTGGCGGTCGATCATACCACAAAGGTATGTGAAAATTTGCAAATGAATTGCAAGATTTCACATTAATTGATGTGATTTGTCGGTATTCCTACCGACTATTGAATAGGGTAGAATTTTTAGGGTTTATGGAGTTATTCGTTTACAAACGACTGCATATTGGGGAAAAATGTAAATTGCAATTCTAAAATTCAGTCCCATGAAAAAAATTCATCTTTTCTCAATCTTCGTTTTCTTTCTTTGTTCATTCATAAAATTTGACCTTGCTCCTATTGACGTTAACGAATCAACACTTAAAGTTGGCGGGTTAAGCGAAGAAGTTCTTTATTATGGTTTCGCAGAAGGAGACCAAATCATTTTTTCATTCGAAGAAGTAAATGGCAAAGAATTAAAAGAAGTAGAAATACTCGAAATGCCTTCATCGTCGAAATTCATGGATTACAAAACAACAAAAATTGACAACAAAATTATCAACGTAACGCGAACAGGAATTTACAAATTCAGATTTTCGAATTCTGCTGTTGCAGGAAGAGTTTGCAAATTCAAAATTCAGAGAATTCCAGCATCAGATCAGACGAAGGATTTCAATACGAGTGTTTATTGGAAGACGATTTATGATACGACGTATACACCTGTTCAGGAAAAGTATCTCGTAAGTTCTGATACTTCGTCTAGTTTAATCATTGATCAATTAGCTAAAGTCTCTTCTCAAAACGCACTGAATGGAAACCCCAACAGAACAGTTGTGGATTTTGATCTTCCTGCTAATACAATTTCATGGAGTTATTACATTGGTGTTGGAACGGAAGGTCAAAAAGAATTTGACAGAGCATCGAGCCAATTTCTAAGTTCTGCCGCCGGAGTTGCTATGAAAATTCCTGGCGGTGCAATGGCCGCTTTAGCGCTTTACGGAATGAATTATTTCAAACAGGTTGGAGGTGCAGATAATGTGAAGTATGATTTCATTACTGATTGGCCAAATGTTCAGGCCTTTATGGCGGGACAAACCTATTACCAATACAAACAAGGAGATGTAATTAACGATGCATCGCAAATGAAAAAACCACTACAAGGGAAAGTATATCTTGGATTGTATAACGATAACATTACGGATCCAATAGAAGTAACTGTTAAGGTAAATGCGATTACTGTGCTACAGAACTGGGGAACGAGAACAATTCAGAAAATGAATGTAAACTCGCATGAGGAAGCTTATTTGAAGAATTGAACATTTCTGAAAGAATAAAATGAGAAAATTTTATCTCATTCCCCCTACTCTCTTTCGGCTTTTCGGGGTTACGCCGCCAGAACAAAAAAATGCCACAGGGAAAACCTTGGGGGAAAACGACCCTGTGACAAGGGTCCTGCGTTTAACAGAATTTTACGTTTATATGCAATAATACAAACTTTTTTGTGAAATTCAAACACCATCTGCATGTAAACGAATTTCTCTGCTTTTAAGGACTTTTGAGCATGAGTCAAAACCTGGGAGCAGAAATAAAAAAAATCTTGAAGTATCGTGGAATGACGGTGAGTGAATTTGCGAGAAGGATCAATAAATCGAGAGAAAATATCTACAGCATTTTCAAACGCAAAAGTTTAGATACGGAACTGTTAAGAAATATTTCACAGGTGCTTGAACACGATTTCATGAATAAAAATTCCGGCAGGAAAAAAGAAACTTCCATCTTTGAAGAATCACGGCCGGCCTATACGAGGATTGAAAAAGAAATTCATTTTTTACGGGAAGAAATGCTTCACATGAGAAAAGAGATCCAGTTCCTCCGTGAGCGGATGAATGTGGTGGAGCGTCCGAAAAAGAAAAGCGGGTACAGGAAATAAAATTGCCCTATGAGGAACGACAGCTTTTACTCCTCCCGCAAAATTACTTCTCCCGATTGTAATCCGGATCGCTCATTTCGCCTCCCGGCGGCAGGCGGGTATTTCGCACTCACCGCTACCTGCAACTCCCATCCAGCAACACATACGCTCCATCCTTCATCACAAAATATTTTTCATTCACTGAATTATCCGGCATCAATTCCTGGCGGCGCATCATGTAATTTTTATCGTTCAGTTTTTTTCTATTGCCATTTTCTTCGAAATCAAACCACGTTGCAATAGTCACCGTTTTATTTTTATCGATCGCCGCTGATCGCAACATCGTTTCCATCGGGAAAGACCAGTCGTCGGCCCACTGCATACAACCGCCGCCACCTTCTTTGTAATCGGCCGGATTGAGTTCAAACTTACTTCCGTTTTTTGCTTGCGCCTGCGCGATCGCGCGATCGGTTGCATGCGCACGCGTGCGATAATCCAATCCCACATCCACAAATCTTCCGATGCGCCAAACAATGACGAGTGCAATGAGCCAGGCACCGATTGCATTGCGTAGAAAAAACTGCGTGAAGATGTCGTAGAGAAACGGAAAAAATACAATGGGCATCAGCGGCATGTACATGCGCTCGAAGTAAGGCGTGAGCACGGGATCGCATACGTGCGTGAAATTCACGAGGCCGATGTGTCCGAAAAAAAATAATGAGACAAAAATTGCTTTCCGTTTTGTTCCGCGAACGAGATACATGATGATGAGTGTGATGTAAACAAGAACAGGGATCGTATAATATGTAAAAAAGAATTTTGTGAGAAACCAGTAATAGGAAGGATGCAACAGATCGAGATAGGCTTTATTCCACCTGGTGTCCAGCATCGAGATTTTCCCCGCTTCGTAATCGCTTAGAAATAATTTTTTTACAATGAACCATGCCCCGAAAGTGATCACGACGAGAATAAATAATTTCCAGTTCATGATCCATTTCTCGATTACATCGAGCATGAGAATAAAAAGAAGCGGAATGAACAACAACGGATGACTGAACAGCACGGTGATCATGAGCGCGCCGATAACAATAAGATCGCGTGTGAGAAAATATTTTCCTTTTACAAGATGAGAGCGGATGGGAACAAGCAACATAGTGCCATACCAGATCTCGTACATGGGTGTGAATTGTAAATGAAGAACGCCGAGACATTGAAAAAGAATGACAGCAACGCCGGCCGTTTCATCGCGCAGGTAATAAACGCAATAACAAAAGATGAAATAGAAAAATAAAATATTGCCGAGTGAATTCAGAATAAAAATGGCGTTCAGCGACAATCCCATTTTTGCACCGAGCAGCGGCATCCATTGAGAAAAAATAAGAATGTAGCGCTGGTGTTCGATCTGAAAATGTCCCGAATTGACAACTTTAAAAAGATAATATGCGCCATCGGCCTGGAAACGTTCCTTCGCGAAGATGAGTGCGAAGATCATCATCGCTAAAAAAAAGAGATGCGTGTAGAGATTGTATTTGTTGCGGAGCAAGTTGGTGGTCGTTTGGTTAGTAGTTGGTGGTGAAGTTCATTTGCGATCGACTACCAACCACCAAAAAACCTAACGACCAACTTTAAGAAAGTTTATCTGTCAGGAGTTTTATTTCAATAGCCGGTGCAATTTTTTCATAGACGATGTGATACACTGCATCTGTAACAGGCATGTGCACTTTTAATTGCTGATTGATTTCGCGAATACATTTCACCGCATAATATCCTTCGGCGATCATATTCATTTCGAGCTGCGCCATTTTCACCGAGTATCCTTTTCCGATCATTGCCCCGAACATCCTGTTTCTTGAAAATTGAGAATACGCGGTAACGAGAAGATCCCCGAGATAAGCCGAAGATTTTATATCGCGATCAATGGGATGAACTGCATCCACAAACCGTGAAATTTCCTGGATTGCATTCGAAATAAGCACCGCCTGGAAATTATCGCCGTAACCAAGTCCATGGCAAATTCCGCTGGCAATGGCAAAAACATTTTTCAGAACAGCGGAGTATTCCGTTCCATAAATATCATCGGAAACAGTGGTGCGGATATAACGACATGAAATTTTTTCCGCAACGAGTTGCGCATACGCCTGTGTGTGCGACGCGACCGTGAGATAAGAAAGTTTTTCGAGTGCAACTTCTTCCGCGTGGCAAGGCCCGGTGATGACGCCGATATTTTCATAAGGAACACCGAACTGTTGATTGAAATATTCCCCGACGATGAGATTCGGCCCCGGAACAATTCCTTTTATGGCGGAGAAAATAATTTTGTTTTTAAAATCATCCTTTGTCAATCCATTCAGCGACCCGGCGAGGAACGCGGCGGGAACCGCCATAATGAGAACGTCGTACCCTGCAACTACATTTTTAATTTCTGTATCCAGCCCGAGTTTTTCGAGATGCAATTCTACCGAGCTGAGATAATTCGGATTGTGTTTGAATTTTTTTATGTAGTCGATCGTTTCCTGATTGCGGATCCACCACCCGGCCTTCCGGCCTGTGGTTGTATTATTACACAACATCTTGATTATTGCTGTAGCCCAGCTTCCTCCTCCTATAACGGCGATTTTCATGCTGTACGAAGATACGATTAGGGAACGAATTGCGAACTCATCCGCAGTGGCGGATGTGCGAAAATGCGTAGTGCGAACATGCGTATTCAGGATTTCGAAATACGGATTTCGGACATTCGTATTTCGCATTTTCGCACGGCGGTCTTTCACCGCCGGGTTCGCAATTCGTTCCCTATTGGAAATCCGATCTTACTCCATAGATTCCTTCATGTCCGCGCATTGCTTTTGCCGTAAGCGATCGAACGAGAATCGGTTTTTTATTCTGCGAGTAAATATAAAAACGCACCTCGTCGTTCAATAAAAGACCTTCGGGTAACTGAATTCCGAAATACACATGGTGATAATCACCGGTGTCTGCAGCAGACAATTGTGTATTCGTTTCTCTTCCGTTCCAGGAGAGTAATGAATCGCCGCGGTGAATTTCAATGACGAGTACTGCGTTCGCATTTTTTTCTTTCAGTTTAACATCGGCGTCGAGTTCAAGAATATTATCCGGGCTGCGCAGCATGTCTCCGAGTTTCATTTTCAGAAGCGGTCCGTAGATGCAGGAACTATCGAGCATTGTTGAATAGAGCTCTGGGGACGTAACATATTCCTGTATTGGTTGCAGAATTCTGATGAATTTTCCATTCCATGTGTTTGCCAATAATGTGTCGCCCAATAAAAGATTGCATGGCTTCGACCATTGTGAACTGTCGCCGTTAGGAAAAAAAATTGCATCCGACTTCCACAACACATCATCGCTTTCATGCAGGTAAGAAAGAGTTGCCGATCTTCCGAAAACATAAAACGCGGAGTTGAAAAAATAATCGCGCTTGAGTAAATACGGGAATTTTTCGCGGATGATCTCCGGAACTTCCGGCGGCGAATATTTTGTACTCCATGCATAAATAAAAAATTCGGCATTTGAATTTTCCACGAGCTTTCTGAAACTCTTCAATTCAGAATTTCCATTGTTGATCGTTCCCAGCACGTTCAGTTTTTTCTTTCCTGCTCTTTCATAATAATAATCCACGAAATACGGCGCATCCACATTGTAAAAAACATCCGTCTGGTTCAATCCCGCAGTTTCCTGCCAGTCGATGGTCTGGTTCACTAATTCTTTTAATCTTCCGAAATGATCCGTGAGACGATACGGTTTGTATTGGCCTACATAATAAAGAAGCCCGAGCGTGATTGCGGCGGGAATGGTGGCAACCAATTTTTTTTCTTTCAGAATGTTATTCGTCCAATCAAGCGGCGGCAACCATCCAAAAAGAAAAATGAGCAGGAAAGGAAATTCGAAAAGCAAAACAGAATCCATGAGCACCGGGTTCACTGTCACGGAATAAATATATCCCACGACCAGCGGAATAAGCCACAAGGTGAAAAGCAGCAGATGCATTTTGCTTTTATTTTTCCTGAAAATAATTGCGGACAGGAATACAAACCCGAGCACAGTCCATGTTAATCCTCTCGAAGAATTGAAGATGAACATCAAATGATGCAGCAGAAATTCTCCGTTCGGTTTTCCAAGCCAGCCACCTGCTCCGCCTACTCCGGCTATTTTCAGCTGATGAAGAAAAATTCCTACGTAAGGAAGAAAAAGCGCGATCGAGATCCCGCACGACAGAAAAAATGCTTTGCGGTTATTTTTTTTAACGAGGAATGATCCGGCGAGTGCGATCAGGCCGGCTTCCATCATCGCGAAGTAATGAGAATAGGCAGAAAGTGAAAACGAAAGTGAAAGTGCGATGATCGTTTTCCGGGATACTTTTTTCTCACCGAGGAATCGCAGCAGAAAAAACATCGAAAGCAAAACAAAAAATAATCCCGGCGCATACGGACGCGCGAGTTGCGAATACATGAGCGGGAATTGCAAAAACGCCATTCCCCCGGCGACACATAACGAAACTGTGTCGTTGAATAATTTTTTCGCACTATCAGCGGCAAGAAAAACACAAGCTGTTCCCATCAGCGCAAACGGAAAACGAATGGAGAATTCACTCACACCAAACCATTTTGTCCAGAACCACAACAGCACTTGTGCGAATGCGGGATGTCCGTCGGGCCGCACTCCACCTTCGATCATTGCAGAAAAAGAAGAAAAATGTAATCGCAGCAACGCACTCGCTTCATCAGCAGTAAGCGATTCTGTCCCGATATCGCGAAAACGAAAAACAGCCCCGGCAATTACAATTCCTGCGAGAGCAAGATTGAATCGTTTACCGGAAGAAATTTTTTCGAGAAGATTCATTTCGTTACGAATTTCGAATCCCGGGAAAGTTCGGGACGAATATACGAATGTGTGCATCCTTCGTAATTCTTTTCTCTCTGAAAACTGCCCGCCGTCATTTAGTTTCTTCGGAAAAGTTACTGCCTGCTGTCGCTGCTTACTGTTTCTCCGGCCTCATCTGCGGGAAGAATAAAACATCCTGAATCGAAACATTATTCGTGAGAAACATCGCGAGCCGATCGATCCCTATTCCGATTCCTGAAGTCGGCGGCATTCCGTACTCAAGCGCGCGCAGGAAATCGTGATCGATGAACATCGCTTCGTCATCGCCGCGTTCCATGAGTTTCAATTGCTCTTCAAAACGTTCACGCTGATCGATCGGGTCGTTCAACTCACTGTAGGCATTCGCAATTTCTTTCCCGTTGATCATTAATTCAAAACGCTCAACGAGCCCGGGTTTACTTCTGTGTTTTTTTGTGAGCGGCGACATTTCCACCGGGTAATCGATAATAAATGTCGGCTGAATATATTTCCCTTCGCATTTTTCTCCGAAGATCGCGTCCACTAATTTTCCGTGTCCCATTGTTTTATCGACGTGAATGCCGAGTGAGTTGCACGCATCGCGCAATTTTTCTTCATCCATTCCATTCACATCAATTCCGGTATGTTCTTTTATTGCGTCGTAAATAGTAATTCGTTTGAACGGCGCCGCGAAACTGATCACCGATTCTCCCATCTGCACATCCGTTGTTCCGTGAATAGCTGTCGCTACTTTTTCCAGCATCTCTTCCGTAGTGCGCATCATCCACTCATAATCTTTGTATGCAACATAAAATTCGAGCACGGTGAATTCCGGATTATGCGTGCGATCCATTCCTTCATTGCGGAAATTTCTTGAGAATTCATACACGCCGTCGAAACCCCCGACGATCAGGCGTTTTAAATAAAGTTCATTGGCAATTCTCAAATAGAACGGAACATCGAGCGCGTTATGATGCGTGATGAACGGGCGCGCGGCCGCACCACCGGGAATACTCTGCAGCACGGGTGTCTCCACTTCCAGCAAACCTTTATCATTTAAATATTCGCGGATCGTGTTGATCATTTTCGTGCGCCTGATAAAAGTTTCTTTCACCGCAGGATTGATCACGAGATCGGCGTAACGCTGGCGGTAACGGAATTCAGGATCAACAACTGCATCGTGCGCATTTCCTTCCTCATCTAATTTCACAATAGGAAGAGGGCGCAATGCTTTGCTCAGCATTTGAAATGAAGTAACGTGAATGGAAATTTCTCCAACCTTCGTCGTGAATACAAAACCTTTCACACCAATGATGTCACCGATGTCAGTTAGTTTTTTGAAAAGAGAATCGTAAATCGTTTTGTCTTCGCCGGGGCAAATATCATCGCGGCGAATGTAAAGCTGAATTCTTCCTGTAGCATCCTGCAAAGAAGCGAACGCCGCTTTTCCCATATCGCGAACCGTCATTATTCTTCCCGCGATGGAAACATCTTTGTAATTCGTTTTATCGCGCTCGTAATTTTCGTGAATATCTTTTGCAGAAACATTCACTTTGAATTCCGCAGCCGGATACGGATCAATGCCGAGTTTTTTTATCTCTTCTAATTTTTGCCGACGAACAATTTCCTGCTCTGAAAGCGTGGTGGGTGCTGTGGAGTTTTCCATTGCGCCAAAAGTACGAAATGGGAGAGGATTACAGATTTTACGGAATACAGATTACAAATCTCAAGGATTTCTAACTCAACACATCAAATTCTTAAACAATCTTTATCCATAATCTGTATTCCGTAAAATCTGTAATCTTCCCGCCAAACAAACCCGATGCCATTACCACTTATTCATTGGTGAATTCATGTTAAATCGCTGCCAGCCCTTGCTGCTCAGCACAGTAAATTTTTAACTTTTTCATTGGGAAACTGTAAATCTCTGGCACGTTTTTCTCGGATTTTCATTGGGAAAATCTTAAATTTAAATATGAGCAGAGTAACCCCAATAACACAACCGGGAACGTTGCGCGGAGGTCGTTTCAGGCAAAAATTGAAACTCATCAGGCGCGGATGCCGGATAACGCGGGAAGAACAGGATTCGCTGCGGCAAATGGTGAATTACGAACTGGAATTTTTCAGAAACTGTTTTACGGATGGAAATATTCCCGCCATCAGTATCACTGTTTACGGCCAGTTTAATGAATTCCTGAATTGCCAGAAGAGTACACCTAAATATGCGCGTTCCGATTACGGATTTTACGACGTGGATACAAAAGAGATCACGGTTTACAAAGACGCTGATTTTCTTTCAACGTGTTATCACGAGATCAGTCATTTTTTTCTCGGTACATTTTTCCGCATCGCACCCGAGTGGCTCGACGAAGGAATTGCCGAATATTTTGAAGGCGCCATGGCAGGAAAAAACGGAATTCGAATTTCCGATCGCACCTGGCAATTGAAAAGGATCCGCAAACTCATCCGCAGGAACAGGATACGGATCAAGCGCCTTGTCGGCTTGTCGTACAAAAAATTTCACAAGCGCCGCGAACTGAATAATTATGCCTTGTCATGGGGAATCATTCACCTGCTCATGTATCTCGATCCGCGTTTTGTAACGGAGATCATCAACCAGTTGCGTGCGAAAAAAAATGCAATCGAAAGTATAAATGCAGTTTATCCCGGCGGAATTTTACAACTGCAGAAAGATTTTGTGATTTTCTATAAGTGAAAAGCAGGACGGGGAGGTCATCGCGATCCCGAATTTATTCGGGAGAAGCGATCTTGTGGGTTGGTTTTGTCAGCTGAATTTCATTTCTGCTTTTCCTCCATTCTTCCATTCTCAACTTCTTCCCTTCTGAAAATATTCAACTACCCACTCCGCCTTCGCCTTTCCGATAACCTCTGCTAATTCCTCCGCGCTTTTCTCTCTGATATTTTTTACAGATTTGAATTCCGATAATAATTTTTTCGCCGTCACTTCACTGATCCCTTTTATTTCCGTCAGCTCTGTTTTGATCGTGCCTTTGCTGCGTTTTTTCCTGTGGTGCGTAATTCCGAATCGGTGCGCTTCATCGCGGATGTGTTGTATCGTGCGCAGTGTTTCCGATTTTTTATCAAGGTAAAGCGGAACAGGATCATCGGGATAATAAATTTCTTCGAGACGTTTGGCAATTCCTATCACTGCAACTTTTCCGCGCAATCCTAATTTCTCCAATGAATTCATGGCCGCGCTCAATTGTCCTTTCCCTCCGTCGATCACAATGAGTTGCGGCATTTCCAGATTTTCTTCCTGCACACGTTTGTAGCGGCGAAAAATTACTTCTTCCATCGTTGCAAAATCATCGGGGCCTTCCACGGTTTTTACATTGAAATGGCGGTATTCTTTTTTCGCCGGTTTTGCATTCCGGAAAACGGTCATGGCAGAAACGGCGAAATCGCCCTGAAAATTTGAATTATCAAAACATTCGATGAGTTTGGGTTCTTCTTTCAATCGCAGATCTTTCATCATAGTGGCGAGAATTCTTTTCGTGTGCCTTTCCGGATCTACGAGCGATTCCCGGCGTTCGTGTTCTTTCCGGTAATAGGAAACATTCCGCTGCGAGAGCTGAAGCAGTTGAAATTTATCTCCACGCTGCGGAATAAAAAAATCTACTTCCGGAATTTCCAGTGATGGAATAAAAGGAACGATGATCTCTTTCGCATTGCTGGAAAAACGTTCGCGCAATTCAACAATGGCCATGGTCAGCAATTCATCATCACTTTCTTCGAGGCGTTTTTTCATTTCAATGGTATGCCCCTGTACAATGGCGCCGTCTATTACTTTGAAAAAATTCACATAGCCCGTTTTCTCATCGCTTTGGATGGAATACACGTCTACATTAGTGATCGTATTGCTCACCACGGTCGATTTTGCCTGGTAATTTTCGAGCGCATCTATTTTCTCTTTCACCTCGTGCGCTTTTTCGAACTGCATTTCCACTGAATATTTTTTCAGCAGTTCTTTCAGCTCCCGCACCACCACGCTCACATGTCCTTTGATGATCTTCCGGATATTTTCAATTCCCTGGTTATAATTTTTCTCTTCCTGCAAACCTTCGCAGGGGCCTTTGCAGTTCCCGATATGATATTCGAGACAAACTTTGAATTTTTTCGCCGCAATATTTTCTTTTGAAAGATTCAACCTGCAATTACGAAGCGGATACATTTTTTTTACGAAATCCATTACGGCGTACATCACTTTTACATTGGCATACGGCCCGAAATATTCAGAACCGTCCTTCATCATTTTCCGCGTATGAAACAATCTCGGAAAACGTTCGTTGGTGATGCAGATCCATGGAAAAGTTTTATCGTCCTTCATCATCACATTATAACGCGGCTGATGTTTTTTGATCAGGGAATTTTCCAGCAGCAGCGCATCCAGTTCTGAATCGACAACAATATATTTCAGATCCGCAATTTTCCGGACGAGGATTCCTGTCTTCGCATTATCAGGTTCCCTGGTGAAATAAGAAGAAACTCTTTTGCGCAGATTTTTTGCCTTGCCCACATAGATCAGTTTTCCTTCCGCATCAAAATACTGGTACACCCCCGGAGATTCGGGAAGCGACTTGAGAATTACCGACAATGGTTTGTTAGCGTTCTTCATTGGGGGAATAAAGATAAGACAGCCCCTGATGGTTCTGCCGGGCTGTCTTTTGCGATAATTTGTCTTCTCTTTTTGTTATTTCGCCGAACCTTTTTAACTTTTATGCGTAGAAAACAGCACCCCCTATGAGTCCCGTTCACCAATTCAATAAACACTAATCCTTAATCCACACTCACGGCAATTATTTGCTGCGGGAAAATAATTTTCACACCAATCATTCGCACCATGAAAACTTACATTACCCCAAAGAACATTTTATGTTCATTCATTCTTCTCGCAGGAATAACATTCACTTCCCGTGCCGCAACTATAACTGCAATTGCAAATGGCCGGTGGAGTTCGCCCGATACATGGGATGTACACCGTGCGCCTGCTGATAATGATACTGTAGTCATTTACGCAGGAACTACGGTTACCGTTGATATTAACTCTCACGATTATGCATACATGGCTGTTTGCGTATTGGGCACACTTAATTTTGATGGCGGACAAAAATTAAATATTTGCCCTGCAGGATGTGTTATTATTTATGATGGCGGACTGCTTACCGGCGATAACCCGGGTGCAAAAATCAATATTTGTGGTACTACAGATTGGACGGGTCCTGATACTGCAACGGGTCCTGTAGGTTTTGGTAATTATCCTAATAGTGGTTATACGGGCACCGGCCCCACAGTTCACACAGTTTCTGGTGTTCAGGACAAAGCAACAGCAAACAGTGTCATTGCTAAGTGGTCTTCACCCATTGTTTTTGCCGGTGACGTATTTACAATTGAGAGAAGTGAAAATGGTTTGACTTTCGAAACGATTGGAACAGTAAACAGCACAGGATTTTCAATGGCAGGAACAGAATATTCTTTCGAAGATAAAAATCCGTTAGAGGGTTCGGCTTATTACCGCGTTACACAAAGTAACAAGCATGGCCTTAATTCCACGTCTGACAATGCTATTGCCGAAAGGACCATTAATAATTCCGGATGTTCGCTCAAAGTATTTCCTAATCCATGTACCGACGATTGCCAGATTAATTTCACTGATTGTCCTGGTGATAATGACGGAGTGATCACTGTGGATATGATTGATGCCAACGGAGCGGTTGTATCTTCGCAGATTGCGGAGCAAAATGCAAACGGCGGATTCAATTTGCATATTGACAGAAGCAATAATCTTGCGCCCGGCGTTTACATTGTGAGAGGAACTTCTTCTAAAAATGCATACATGCAAAAAGCAATTCTGAAATGAGAAAAATAATTTTCGCTTTTGCATGCGCATCTTTTCTGTTCGGATGCGGTAATGATAACAACTCAGGAACAAAAGGAGTTCTTAACGCAGATTCAACAAAACTTTCCGACACTACAGCGAAAGTGATGATCCTGCCCGCGCCATTACAGGTTAGCACCTGGATGCGACAATACGGAACAGAACCGGAAATGAATCTGCTGTCGCCTGCAAAAAGAGCTGCGGATCTTTACAAGACAGATGCATCACGTGCACTCAATCTCGGTGTAACTCTTACTGATCTCGGTTATTCGTGCATGTACAATCAGCGCCAGCAAGCGCTGGATTATCTTGCCATTGTAAAACAACTTGTTTCAGATCTGAAGCTTGATAATATTGCTTCTCCTTACATGGCTCGCCTCGAGAAAAGTATTCCACAGCCCGATTCCATCTGCAAACTGATCCTTACGCTTTACGATGAAGCCAATAAACAACTGAATGAAAGTAAAAGGGAAAAAACTGCTCTTTTCATTACCTCCGGAAGTTTTCTCGAAGGGCTTTCTATTTCTTTGTCGAGTTCGAATTCGGAAAAAGTAAAGAATTTTCCACAGCTGCTCGGACAGCAGAAATTAATGCTCGGCAATCTTTCAACAGCGTTGACTTACATTACGCCGGATAATGAGACACAGGATTTGTATAATACTTTCTACACCCTGCAGCATTATTATGAGCCGATAAAAGTAACGGTGGCCAATAATGTTAATGTGAGCAGTTACACAAAAGACCAGATCGATCCCCTGAAAAAAAAGGCGGTGCAGCTTCGTGATGAGATCGTAAATAAAGGATGAAGAAAGATCGTGGAGAATGGCATTCTGATAAAACCGGAGTAAAAAAAATCCGCCACTGCATCAACGTTGGCAAACACTGCAGTGGCGGAACACACCCTGATCCCTAACGGATCTTACCAAAAAAAATTCTTAAAAGCTGGGACAAGAAACCGGGCGATATTTTCTTTTCGGCGGCTTGCATTTCATAGTATATCCTAAAGTTATTTCGTGAGAACCTGCGGTAGCATTTGAAAGTTTTGAAACCGTCACATCATAACTGTAACCGATCTTCAGCAATCCCGATTCTACTCCTATCAGGAGAATAAATGAATCATTTCCGCGGTACCAGAGTCCGCCTACGATAGATTCTTTCTTCACATAAATTCCGAGATCAAGTTGTTTAAAATCTCCCTGTTGCTGATACATCACATTCGGTGAAATGTAAGACTCGTCGTAACGGCTTTCTCCAAGCGGAATAATTCCGCCGGCATGAGCAGTATATTTTCTCGGCAGAATACTTGTTCCGTTCAGAAACGATTCATTGGGCTGAAGAATGTGGTGTACTGCAACGCCTGCGAAAAAATGACGGCTTGATAATACCATTCCCGCTGCGAGATCGAAATTTCCTTTGCGTTGCATACCTGGAACTTCATCGGTATTGTAAATAAATCCGCGTTTAGGATCGATCATATCACCGAAAGTGAGTTTGTTCCAGTCCACCGTTTTCTGCCAATAGCCCGCTTGTATTGCTGCGCTTACAGAAACGGTATGCGAAAGCGGAATGGTTGGAGCATAGATCAAACCAATTCCAGTAGTGTTGAGTGTTCCTTTTGCAGCACGATCATTCACCACTATTAAACCTATTCCACCTTTCACTTTATAAGCGAGACGGTCAACAGAAAAAGCCATTGTGGAATAAGTTCCGTAAATGCCTGGCCATTGCGCACGATAGCTCATACACATGCGTGGACAAATGTTGCTTCCTGCCAATGCAGGATTTAAATAAATAGGACTCGCATAGAATTGTGTTAGTTCCGGATCCTGCGCTGATAATTTTCCCGCACACAAAACGCACAACAGCGAAATGGAAAAGATGTGTAGTACGTGTTTCATGACAATGTTTTTTAATAAGGTGTAGCCATATAAAAGACGCGCCGGCTCTGAATGGTTGCCTGCATTTTACAGATGAATTATTGGGGGAATGAAATGCGAAAAGTGTGTATCCGCGGAAACAGGAATGCGCCTGCCACATATTAAAAGCGGCTATTCGTAATATTAAGTATTACGTAACTTTTCCCAAAACTCGTTCGGGGTTTCGTATTTCGTACTCCCTAGTTACTCTGGGGGCCGAATCCCTGAGTTTCACCGTCTGTTGGAGCGCCTTGAGATGAAGAATTATTCTGCGAAGGTGCGCTCGTTTTCTTAGAAGCGGTATCTTTTTTCAGCCGGATCTTGGTGGTTTTTCCATTCACGATATCATAGTAATAGCCGGGAATGGAATCCTCGTGACTGTTCACAAGTTCGGGATCTTCCTGAGTATGGTGAATGAACCCTTTCCTGCGATCGATCTGGTCGCCGAAATAAAGGCCATCGCCGTTATCTTTTTTCTGCCGGTGCGCTTTCGTGGAATTATCCGAGGATGTGATTCCGCTTGTTGCATCGGCGGCAACGGGATGGTTGTCTTGTAACACAACCCCATTATTGTCGGCAGTTACGTTCTGCGTGGTATTCACTACGAAAGAATTGGTGCCCGCAGGCGGGGCCTGTTTAGGTGTTGTTACCTGTTGCGCATTCTCCTGTGGAGAGGCAACATTGGTTTTCTTTCCGCTGCTTTTTACGAGTGTGATCGCAAGCGCAGAAATTCCCACTATACCGATTCCAATGAGAATGGAATTGAGCGAGATTTTCCACTTGAAGCGGGAAACTTTAGGGAGCTGGTCGAGTGAGCGGCTCATAGCATCCCAGTCGGCGCCCTCGTAAGGTGCTTCGTAGTTGCTCAGCCGTTCGTTCACCGCCCGGAAGAGTTTGTCATCGTGTAGAGGTCCGTTCTCCATCAGTTGTTTTGATTTGTTTGTAAAGATTTTTTTTCAGTTGGAAGCGGGCCTTTGCCAGGTTTGATTTCGATGTTCCTTCCGAGATGTTCAGCTGTTCAGAAATTTCCCTGTGCGAAAAATTCTCGATCACATAGAGGTTGAACACTGTTCTGTAAGCCGGACTGAGTGTTTGCACACACGCGAGAATTTCTTCTTCGGAAAGTGTGTTCACTAAATCCTCTTCTTCCACTTCTTCGGAATGATCCGGAATCTCACCTTCACGCGCATAAACGGTAGAAACGATCATGTACTCATGCTTGTTTCTTCTCAGGTGATCCACTGCAGTATTCACGACAATTCTCCGCACCCATCCTTCAAAGGAACCCTTGAAAGAAAAATTGCGAAGCGACGTATACACCTTGATGAATCCTTCCTGTAACATATCGCGGGCCTCGTCTCGGTCTTTGGCATAACGCAGGGTGACTCCAAGCATTTTACCATAAAACCGTTTGTACAATTCTTCCTGGCAGGTGCGATCCTGCCTGATACAACCGGCGATAAGTTCATTGTCCGTCATTGGGCGGTTAAGTGTCCGCTTCATTTTACGCTAAAAAGACGCCAAAAGGTTTGTGAAGTTGCCTTACTTCCGGCTCCAAATCTGGTGTTTTAGGCAGAGAATTTTAGGTAATGGCAAAATTTAATATCGATTTTAAAAAGGTGGGAAATTGAAGTTGCTCTTATTTTTGCTTAAATATTCCGATTATTCGTATTTTTTATTCAATAATTTGAATAAATGAGTAGTTTTTGCTGATTTTGTACGTAATAATAAAAAAAGTATAGAATTTATATTGAAAGTTTTCCCACCTGCCGATTCTCTACCTGAATTAATTTATTGGTTCAGCCCCAACTCTTCGAGACACTTCCCGGCGGCTTCCTGCTCCGCCTTTTTCTTGGAGGTATGCTGGTTTCGTCCATAGGGGACTCCGTCAATAGTCACTTCGACCGCATACAATTTATTCATTCCATTGCCAATCTCTTCCACTAATACGAATTTCAATTCTTTCCTGTTCTTCTGTGCCCATTCAATGAGTTTACTTTTATAATCTGTGTCGGTAGCTTCGATCTCATCAATATCCAGATGATATTTAAGGATGTTGACGCGAATGAAGCGCTGCGTGAAATCATATCCTTTGTCGAGATACATAGCGCCAATCAGCGCTTCAAAAACATCTCCATTGATTGAATTACTTTTTCCTGCGAGACCTGATTCTGCTTCTATGAATTTTTCGATGCCAAATTTCAAAGCAAGTTTCCCGAGTTGCTGACGACTTACAATTCTGGAGCGCATTTTAGTAAGGAACCCTTCGTCTTTGTAAGGAAATTTCATGTAGAGATAATCAGCGATCGCAGCGCTGAGGATGGCGTCGCCAAGGAATTCAAGTCGCTCATAACTTTCCGTGGTCACATTCTGTTTGTGCGTTCCCGGTTTCGTTTTATTCTGATTGGCTGCCGACGAGTGTGTAAAAGCTTTGCGGTAAAGGGAAATATTGCCGGGGAAAAATCCGAGCAGATTTTTCAGCGTTTTACGGAAGGCTTTTTCGCCCGCCGGTGCAAATAAATATCTGAATGAAAACAAGGTTACTGATTCAAACCCCGTTTGTAAGAAAAACAAAAATCAAAATCCCGAATCCCAAAAAGTAATTTCTGTTATTAGAGACTGCAACGTTTGTTTATCCGAAAAAAATCAAAAAAACAAACTCCAGGCACCAATCGGAATTGGAACGTGGAATTTTTTTTATTCTACTTTTTTTCTGACGGGTATTTTTTTACAACCACGGCAGCATTGTGCCCGCCGAAGCCGAATGTATTGCTGATAGCAGCGTGCACAGTACGAGATTGCGCTTTGCCGAATGTGAGATTGAATCGCTGATCGATCTCGGGATCATCAGTAACGTGATTGATCGTGGGAGGAACAAGATCATTTTTTACAGCGAGTATTGTAGCGATCGCTTCCACCGCGCCTGCCGCGCCCAACAAATGGCCCGTCATGGATTTTGTGGAACTGATATTCATTTTAAAAGCCTGCTCACCGAAAATTTTATTGATCGCTTTTAATTCCGCAACATCTCCGAGCGGAGTTGATGTTCCGTGCGTATTGATGTAATCAATGTCGTTCACAGTTAATCCGGCATCTTCCAGTGCAGCACTCATTACCAGTGCAGCACCAAGTCCTTCCGGATGTGGCGCAGTTATATGATGCGCATCCGCACTCAATCCTCCTCCAACTACTTCAGCATAAATTTTTGCGCCACGCGCAAGTGCATGCTCAAGTTCTTCGAGAACAATTGCAGCACCTCCTTCGCCAAGAACAAATCCATCGCGCTCTTTATCATACGGACGTGATGCAGTTTGTGGAGAATCATTACGTGTACTCATTGCCTGGCATGCATTGAATCCTCCAATTCCCGCTTCGCAGATTGCAGCTTCGGATCCACCAGTAATAATTGCATTTGCTTTTCCGAGTCGGATATAAGTAAATGCATCGATCAGCGCATTGGTAGAAGAAGCGCATGCAGAAACGGTAGTGAAATTCGGACCATGAAAACCAAAGCGGATCGAGATGTGGCCCGAGCAGATATCGGCGATCATTTTCGGAATGAAAAAGGGGTTGAATCTTGGTGTTCCGTCACCTTTCGCAAAAGCGAAACATTCGTCCTGGAAAGTCTGCAATCCGCCGATGCCCGATCCCCAGATCACACCTATGCGGTTTTTATCAATTGAATCGGCGTGGATTCCGGAATCTTTCACCGCCTGATCGGCCGCAGCAATTCCATAATGAGAATACGGATCGAGTTTGCGCGTTTCTTTTTTATCGAAATATAATTCCGGGTTGAATCCTTTTACTTCACACGCAAATTGTGTTTTGAATTTCGAGGGGTCGAAACGTGTGATGCGCGCAGCACCACTTTTTCCTGCTACCAGGTTATTCCAGTATTCAGGAACAGTATTTCCCAATGGAGTAACTGCACCAAGTCCTGTAACAACAACCCGTTTCAACTGCATTCCGATAAATTTTTTGTGGAGAAAAAGCGAAAATTATTTCGCGTGCTCCTGGATGTATTTGATGGCTTCGCCGACTGTATTGATCTTTTCGGCCTGGTCGTCGGGAATAGCGATGTTGAACTCTTTTTCAAATTCCATGATAAGTTCAACTGTATCGAGCGAATCAGCACCAAGATCGTTGGTGAAGCTTGCCGCTTCGGTAACTTCTTTTTCGTCAACTCCGAGTTTGTCAACGATAATGGCTTTTACTTTTGCTGCGATGTCAGACATTTTAAAGCGATTTATTTGGTTAAATGTGCCTGCAAAGATAGAGGGATGAGGTAAATATCAAAAAGAATAATCTAACTTATTCATCTATAGTTAATTAAAGAGCTTTTCGAGTGCTTTTTGATCCCTTTATTTGCATAAGCGATGTCTTGCTACATTCGTTTGATGAAAAATAATTTCCGTCTCCTTTCTATTTGCCTGTTTTTTATTCTTGCATCATGCGGCAACGAACAAAAAACTCAGAACACAACAATGAACAACAAAAAAGATTCTACTGTTGCAAAGATCATTGACACACTCACGATAGCACAACATCTTGGTGGCGATACGCTTCTCTGCAAAGATCCATCACTCATTGCATTTGCGTACGATGCAAAACTCGAAAAACATAAAAGAACATTGCTGAAGTCCAAAGAAGTCCGGAAGAAATTTTATCCGCTCGTGTGCGGCAAAGATGAATCAATCCTGTTTTATTTCGAAAGATATTTTCAGCTTGATTCACTTGGAGTCGTGGATGAAACTGAAGAGGATTTTCATGAAGGTGATATTGTGGATGAGAAAATTTATTTCATCGACTCCATAAAAATTTCTCCTGCTTACAACGCGGTCTGCTGGGCCATGACGTACAAATCTTTCGAAGCCGATCCTTATTCCGAAGGAACATTTTATATGCTCACCACTTTTACTCCTGCCGGAAAACAAATAGAAACCATTCAGCTTGGTGAAACTTCCATGGGCGCCGATCCTCCTGTTGCCGGCAATACCCATATTTATTCATCGGTTTTCAAAGATGCTTCTTTCAAAATGATCTCGAGCGATTCGGTATGGGAAGATGAAGAAACTTACCCCGACAGTGTGGAAGTGCAGAAGAAAGTTTATGTCGGGAAATTCGATCCGGGTGGCCGTGTGCAGAAAAAAATTATTGACTCCGTCAACCTGAAAATAAAAACGAAATGAATTCTCCGCACTATTCTCCTCTGATTAAAAACTGGTCGCTCGATCAATCTATGACTTTTCTCAATCACGGTTCTTTCGGTGCAACGCCGGTGAAGGTTCTTGAAGAGCAGCATAAATTCCGCAGTGAACTGGAAGCGGAACCTGTGCGATTCAGTACACGCGAACTGGAACCGCTTTGGGATAATGCACGGAAAATAACAGCAGCATTTCTCGGGACGAAAGGAGAAAATATCATTTTCGTGAAAAATACGACGATGGGTGTGAATACTGTTTTTCATTCGCTGAATTTCAACGAAGGCGACGAGATTCTCACACACGATCACGCATACGGCGCGTGTGTGAACACGATAAAATATTATGCGGAGAAAAATAAATCTCATTTACGCATTGCGGAAATTCCTTTCCCGATAAAAAGCGAGAACGAAGTGGTGGAACGATTAGTAAGGGAAATTTCTCCGAAAACAAAAATGCTTTTTGTAGATCATGTTACTTCTGCGACGGGACTTGTTTTCCCGGTGAAAAAACTGATTGAAATTTTCAAAGCAAAGGGAATTTCTGTTTTTGTAGACGGCGCACACGCTCCCGGAATGATCGATCTTGATCTCGATGAACTCGGCGCCGATTATTATGTTGGCAACGCGCACAAATGGATCTGTTCACCGAAAGGTTCTGCCATTCTTTACGTTCATCCTTCGAAACAAAAAGAGATCGCCCCGCTGCAGATCTCGCACACGTACGATCGCGCAGATGTGTGGGCGAAGAGTTTTTTCTGGCCGGGAACTGATGATTACACGGCATGCATTTCTGTTCCGAAAGCCATCGATGTGATGGGAAATTTATTCCCGGGAAAATGGAATGAGTTGAGAAAAAATAATCGTGATCTTACCCTGCGCGGAAGAAAAATAATTGCCGATGCATTGCAAACAGAATTACCTGCACCCGATACTATGATTGGCCATCTTGCCAATATTCTCATGGGCAAAACGGATCTTCCTCCTTATGGATTCAATTACATTCATCCTATCCAGGAAAAATTATTTTCGCAGTATAAAATTGAAGTTCCTGTTTTTACTTTCAAAAGAAATGATCCGAAAGCGTGGGTGAGAATTGCGTGTCAATGCTATAATGACATTTCGCAGTATGAATATTTGGCATGGGCACTAAAAGAAATAGTTGCCTGAGTTGGTTATGTTGGTTTGGTTTGTTAAGATCTGAAGCAACTCAACGAACTTATCCAACCAACAAACTATCTTCGCCGAGTGAAACGCATTGCCATATTCGCATCAGGATCGGGAACGAATGCGGAGAAACTCATTCAGTATTTTGAATTTCATAAAAGGGCGCAGGTGACGTTGGTGGTTTGCAACAATGAGAAAGCAGGCGTGGTGGAAATTGCGAAAGAACACGGTGTTGAAACGCTGCTCATCGCCAAAGAAGAATTCTTTTCCGAAAATTCCATTGTAGATGAATTGAAAGTGCGCGGCATTGATCTTATTGTGCTCGCAGGATTTCTCTGGCTCATTCCGGAAATCATCCTCAGGAAATTTCCAGACAGCATCATCAATATTCATCCGGCGCTGCTTCCGAAATTCGGTGGCAAAGGAATGTTCGGAAACAAAGTACACGATGCCGTGATCGCTGCCGGTGAAAAAGAAAGCGGCATCACTGTTCACTTTGTGAATGAAAAATTCGATGAAGGAAAACACATTGCTCAATTCACCTGCCCGGTTCTTCCCGGCGATACTTCGCGCACACTCGCCGCACGCGTGCAGGAACTCGAACACAAATATTTTGCTGAAGTAGTGGAGAAAATAATTTCGTGATAAATTTTCTTAGCGGGGCCTGCTTCGCATTCTCAATTATTTTTTCTCACACAAATTTTTTTCGGAGACTCTCACTGATCAGCGCTTCTGCCCGGATGACCCGTTCGGACGGGCTGCTGCCGCTTTCTCCTTAGGAGTTCACCACTTCCGCTTACTGCATTCTGCTTCTATCCTACGTACTCATTATTTTTCCACGTCCCCGTTTTCTTTGTTCCGTTCGGGTAGGTCATTGTTCCATGGCCATCGTATTCATCATCTTTCCATTCTCCTTCATATTTTGTTCCATTGGGAAAAGTCATGGTGCCAGTGCCGTTCCGTTTTCCATCGGAGAATTGCCCGATATATTTTTCTCCCGATTTAAAGATCATCGTTCCGTTTCCGTCGAATAAATTGTTTTTCATGTCGCCGGTATATTTTGTTCCTGTCGTATACGTGTACGTTCCTTTTCCTTCCATGTTCCCTGTGTGAAATTCCCCCACGTATTTATCCCCGTTCGCATAGGTAAGTGTTCCCTGCCCTTCATATTTATCATCGGCCCAGTTGCCGGAATATTTTTCTCCGGAAGCAAAAGTGATCGTTCCCTGCCCGCTTCTCTTACTGTGTTCGTAGTGCCCTGTATATTTTTCTCCACTGGGAAAAGTAGTGGTTCCTTTGCCGCACATTTCTCCCGCTTTCCACTGACCAACGTAAACCTGCCCGCTGGCAAAATACATGGTGCCCTGCCCTTCGTAATCGTCATTCTTCCATTGCCCGTCGTATTTTGTTCCTTCAGGGAAAGTCATTACACCCTGGCCGTTTCTTTTTCCATTCTTGAAATTTCCGCTATACACGTCGCCATTGGCAAAAGTCATTGTACCATGACCGCTGTATGTTCCTTTTTTGAATCCGCCTTCGTATACTTCTCCGGTGGAGAATGTCATTTTTCCTGTACCATTCATGCAGTCGCCGGAAACGCATC
This sequence comes from Bacteroidota bacterium, assembly GCA_016194975.1. NCBI lineage: Bacteria > Pseudomonadati > Bacteroidota > Bacteroidota bacterium. Next base: position 55,747 of record JACQAM010000016.1, on the reverse strand, counting down.
CTTGAGCAGAAGAAAAATTGTAAATGAAAATAAATGCGGGGAGGAAGAATAATTTTTTCATAGGACTGGTGGTTTTAATTTTCAAATATAAGACGCAAAGAGGAATAAGATTACGACGACGAGTGCGTTATATCATCTTAAATTCTGATAAAATGCACAATAGAATTGAATTCCTATTTTTGCACTCCTTATTAAACCGGACCCATAGCTCAGTTGGTTAGAGCAGCGGACTCATAAGGTGTTGGTGTTTTTCGTTCTTCAAAATAATCGGACTCGTAGCTCAGCGGTTAGAGCGCTCGACTCATAATCGATCGGTCGCAGGTTCAATCCCTGCCGGGTCCACGGCAAACGCCCTGAAATCAATAGGTTCAGGGCGTTTCGCTTTTTGAGTGAAGTGAATTTTTTTGAGAAAAAAATTAGAGCGGGAAGAATTTTTCTGGCAAAACGTGAAGGCGAAAAAAACCTGACAAAACAACCGGGTGCGGTTACGGGTGCGGTGGAAGAACGGTTTTTTTACGCGAAGCAAAATTTCAGGAAGGAAAATAACAGGCCGTGTAACGCCGTATAACGCGTTTTAAGGGCGGTGTTTGGCCGGTGTGGTAGTTTTTCCCAACCAAGGGCGGAGGCAACGCGGAAACAAGGGTTGTGCTGAAATACAACCCCGCGTTTGACAATTTTTGTTTCCCATACATAACGTGAAAAAAGGATTGACTCTGGTTTCCGCAGAGTTAGCATGGCGGTTAGACAAAACCAAAAACGACAGCCATGAAAAAAAGTTCTTTGCAAAACACAGCGCCCGCCCAACAGCAGAATGAGAAAAAAGAAAATTTCTCAATTATAAGTAAGGAACTCAAGGATATCGGGTTCATCGTCCACGATCAATATTTTCTTTCTGGTATCCACAATAATTTTTTTTGTAAAAGCATTGCCACTACAATAGGTTAACAACATCTTAATATTACGGAATCATCAATTAATCCAAATCAAAACCACATTGAGTTTTATTACCTAACGGACACGCGTGAAAAAAACATTTTTTTAAACCCAAAACTTAATATCGGCTTAATGACCTTACAATCTGGGAAGGATAGTTTTACAATGTGCAAGCAAATTCATTTTCCCGAGAAAAAGAATCCTACCGCCTGTTATTGGTGGATACTGACGAAATTTTTTTGGATGCACTCAAAAACATTTTTGAAAACGCCGACTTCAAGGTTGTGACTTGTAATAATGGAAAAGAAGCGATTGAAATTTCAAAAATTTTCCAACCGCATCTTGTTTTATTGGAATTGGTTTTACAAGGAATGGATGGAATAGAAGTTTGCCACGATATAAAATCAATTCCATCCTTGAAAAAAACATTCATCGCGTTTTACACTTCCAGAAGCGAAGATTATTCACAAATTGCAGCTTTTTCCGTTGGTGCCGACGATTATATTATTAAACCTGTTCGTCCAAATGTTTTGATGATGCGCGTGAAAGCGATTTTGAAACGTCATCGTTCGAATGATTTTAATAAATCGGTGGAAGCCGGAGCAATCAAATTAAATCGTGAACGTTATCTTGTTGTAAAAGGAAATGAAGAAATTATTTTGCCACGAAAGGCATTTGAATTACTTGCGTTAATGCTTGCCACTCCAAAAAAAGTTTTTACGCGCGAAGAAATTTATCAGGAAATTTGGAGAGGGGAATATGGAAGAAACAATCGAACGATTGATGTGCACATTCAAAAACTGCGGGATAAAATCGGCGAACAATTTATCAAGACGGTGAGGGGAATAGGTTATTGTTTTGAAACGAAATGAAAAAATGATGATCAAATTTCAAATGCGCAGATTGCAAATTCTTTTTCCCATTGTGCCATTTCTATTTTCTGCGTGCGGGGAAAATAAATCAAACGAAAAGGTCGACAGCATAATTTCTAAAACTGTTTTTGTTGATTCTTCCAAAATTCAAAAAATAACAGAACTTCCTCCCCGAAAAATTTCGGAAGCTGAATTGGCTTGTTTTTACGTTTTGAATGATAAATATGCCGGAACTCCCAAATCGGAAATTTTGTCGAAGTGGTTGGAAACATTTCTTGATTCTGTGAATGGAAAAAACATTGACAGCAACGATAATCTCTTTAACAATGGCGGTGGCGGCCCCATGGGTGCGCAATGGAATCCGAATGCTGATTTATTGTTTGCGGCTTTTTTCACTGGAAAATTGGATACTTCCTCCGTTATTTTCAAGATGAATGATTTTCCTGTTTTGAAAAACAAGACTGGAATAAATAAAAGAAAAGATGGAATTACCGTCTGTTGGTTTCTCATTCCCAAAAACAGATTTACAGTGATGCTGCATCTTGCATCTGAAAAAGAGATAAAAGAAATCTGTGAAATAAAAAAGTTGGATCAAAATTCCTGGATTAAAAATTCTTGTACGGTGATGAAAATTTCCGCCGAAGCGAAAGCGAATGGCAGTCAAACAATTCTTTTGAATTATTTGCTTGCGTCATTTGGCGAATAGGGAATCCCCAATCATGATTTTTTTATTGTGCTTCTGAATAAACCCGTTCGCCGGTAAGTGTTCCGTCCCCATTCCACATTCTCCAGGTTTTGCATTTTTCACCTTTGCAATAATGCATTTCCATCATTTCTTTTCCATCGTCATTCCACACCAGCCAAGTTCCATCTTTCACGCCTGAAAGGTAATTTGCCTCGCCAATTTTAATTCCTGTGTCATTCCATTTTTCCCACAATCCATCGCGCAATCCATCCAAATAACGTCCCGTTTCCATTTTATTTCCACTCTCATAAAAATAAACTGCAACTCCATTTGCTTTTCCCTTGATAATATTGATTTCAGATTTTTTTGCACCATCTGCAAAATGTTCCGTGAATTGTCCGGTAAATAAATTTCCTGATGCGTCAACATACAATCCGTTTGCAATAAAAATGCTTTGCGCGTTCAACGAAAAAATTGAACCGGCAAAAAGAAACAAAAGAAGCGCGAATTTTTTCATGACTGTTAGTTTTTGGTTATTGATGCCATAACGTTAACAATACAAATTTCGAGCGTCGATTGAACTTTACATAATGATTAGTTTACAGGAATTTTACAATATCCGTAAAACAATGATTTTCAAGCATGATATTTTCTCCTGCAATGAAAAACTTAACATTGGAAAATTAGTTCTGCTGAATTTCCACTGAAAGCGTGGAGCAATAATCGCACCCTGAAGTTTCAGGATCATTCACTACTTGGGTTGTTTTATAGGTGATGTAACTAAATTCCAATTGGTATGAACCGCGGGGAAGATTTGGAATAAAAAAATTGCCGTCGAAATCCGTGTAAACATTAATGTCGGTTCCAATCACATGCACTTGTACGCCTGCAAGCGTTTCGTGTGTGGTTTTGTCGGTCACATTTCCACTCATGAAAATTACATCGCCGTTTGTGTTTCCTGCGAAAAGAGAAAACCGAATTGCAAAAAGAAAAATAAGAGCAAGAAATTTTTTCATGGAAATTTTCTGGTGTAAAACTAATGAAAATCCTCCATGACTCGGGAAAATCAAACTCATTAAAGAATGAAGTAAGTGTAAATTCGGAATCTGATTTGTAAAGTTGGGGTTATCCAAAAAACGGATTGTAATTTATCAGAGGGAATAATCTACTTACAATTTTCTAACTCAATAAAATTTTACCGATTGAAATATGAATTAACCTTTGAAATTTTCGGAAACGATTACATTCAAGACCGCAGTGTCAATTGAGGCAATTAACTCTGTTCCCATAAAATCAGGTTCACCATCATAATGAATTGCTCCTTCCGATTTCCTTGTAATTGTAATTTTCTTTCCACTGAAACTTTCAAGAAATCGAGACGTGTCGAGTTTTTTTCCGAACATTTTTCCTGCAATTCCAATCATGTTCCACCACCGGAAGGGAAGTAAAATTGAAAAATGTAAAATTTCGTCCCTCACATTTGCCTTTGGTGCGATCCACGCATTGTTTCCATATTGTCCGGCATTTGCAATGGTCATGAGAAAAGCATTTCGTTCAAATTTCTTTCCGTCAATAACAATCGTGTAATTTTCCGAATGATAGGAACGGAATTCCGCTAAAGTCATTTTGCCATAGGTCCAGAATCCTCGTGAATCGCTTTCTGCAAATAATTTTCCAATGTGTGCATCAAATCCAACTCCTGCAGTGCAGAAAAAAGAACGATGATTAATTCTTCCACGATCAATTTTTTTCACCACACCTGTTTCCAATAATTTCATTGCTGCCGATGGTTTTAACGGAATTCCCAAATGACGTGCAAGACCATTTCCCGAACCGAATGGAATAATTCCAAGCGCGATAGTTGTCCCGCACAAAACTTCGGCCAATTGACTCACGGTTCCATCACCTCCAACTGCAACGGCGATATCAAATTCTCCAGTTACGATGTTTTGAAAAATTTCATCGCGATCAGAAATATTTTTCCAGAGAATAATTTCACTGTCGTAGGAATAATTGACCAAACTGCGAATGAGCTTGACGCGATCCGTTTTTTTGTCACTTCCAGAATTCGGGTTAATGACAAAAGCAATTCTCTTTCGGTTCATAATTGGGAAATAAATGGGAAATAAAATATTGGATTAAACAGGAAGTAATTCTGATGACAAGGGATCTGCCGGTGCATTCGCTTCCAACACTTCATTGAAATTTTTCACAAAAAGATTTTCCGCTTTTGATTCCCATTTGCGGAATGATTCCGACATCGATTGGTGTTTGGGAAGCCAATCCAAAAATTTCCAAATATCAAATTTCAAATCAAAAATTCCAACTCCGGCGCGTTGTGCATCATGACCGTTGCACAGTTGTTCGAAATGTCCCTCGACGGGAACCATAAAAACCGGTTTGTCGAGATAAAAAGCCTCACAAACCGATTCAAATCCCGCAGTACTGATCAAGCCGTTGCAGCTTGCCATGTACTCGAGAAATTTCATGTCGCTCAGTCGATGAAAAAAAAGATTTTCGTGAACTTCAATAAATTCCCTTTCCGATTCCATATCGGTAAAAACATGCAAACAAATTTCTGGATTTTTCTTGTGCCAGTTTTCAATATCATTTCTGTAACCCGCGTTGACAAGATAGCAGAGATAATAACCGCGCTTGTTCACCGACAATGTTTTTACTTCCCGGCGAAGCAGCGGAGGAACAACTTTTAATTTTTCATCATTTGAAGATGCCAATTGTGAAAAAGACAACGCAAGAATTCTTTCCGCACCGGCAGAAGTCAAACGCGTGTAATTCTTCAGAAAAATTTTGTCTATTTTATGTCCTTGTGGAAATTCAAAATCGGGATGGTCACCAAGGTATTGATGTGCAATGCAAACGATCGGAGGCCGTTTGCTTTTGTGAGTTGTTTTTGAATACAATCCTACCATCGGCTCATAAAAGTTGACGATGATTTCAGGATTCCATTCTGCCACTTTTTGTTTCAACAATTTTGCGGAGCGGAGATAGGTTCTGATTCGTTTCAAATTATGCCACACAGTTGCGCCGATATTTATTCCCCGATTGTTTTTGGTGATGAAATTCGGACTTTGCATTCTCACTACGGGAATTTCTGAAAATTGTTTGTGAAAAAAATCAGGAATTGTTCTTCGTTCGCTTGTGCCGACAATTGCGCCACAAATTTCAAAATCATTTTTCTCGAGTAATTGTCGAAGAGAAACCGCTTGCGTCATGTGGCCGCGGCCTTCGCCCTGGACTACAAATAGAACTTTGGATTTCATATCATTAATTGGTTTTTAGTTCACGAACATTATCCGTTTCTAATTCCGATTCCGTTGACAAATGCATTTCCAATTCTCTCAACCATTCTGTGTAATAAATAATTTTCCATTCCCCTTCATACGTTTCAACAAGTGCGGTCAACGATTCCACCCAATCGCCACTATTGAGGTAATGAATGTTTCCAATCATTTTATTCGCGGGCGTATGGATGTGTCCGCAGATAACTCCATCACATTTTTTCTTTTTCGCGACGGAAGCCAATTGTGTTTCGAAATCGGAAATGAAACTGACTGCGCTTTTTACTTTTACCTTGATGACTTGTGAAAGCGAATAATAGGATTGCCCGCGTCTTTCTCTCCAATTATTGTAATGTTTGTTCAGCCAGAGCAAAAAAGTGTAACTCACATCACCGAGTTTGGCAAGCCATTTCAATTTGGTTGTGACCATATCGAAAATGTCGCCATGAACTACATAGTATTTTTTATCACCCGATTCCAGATAATAATCCAGGCGAATTGAAAAGTTGCCGAGTGTGAAAGGAAGAACTTCATCCAGAAAATCATCGTGATTGCCACGGATGTAAATGATTTTTGTTTTTTTCGATGCGAGTTTTAAAACGAGTCGGATAAATTTTGTGTGTTTCTTTTCCCATTCTCCGGATTTTTTCAATTGCCAACCATCTATAATGTCTCCATTAAGAATGAGCTTTTCGCATTTGAGATGTTTGAGGAAATGAATGACTTCTTTCGCTTTGGATGTCGACGTACCCAGATGAATGTCGGAAAGAATGATTGTTTTATATCGTGTTTTCTTCACCTTATTTTGGTTGAACAAATTTCCCTTTTCAATATCAAGGGAAGATGAAGGGGCAATCACGTTTGTACTATCATTGTGTTTTGCGTAGGGAATTCAGGATGTGAATTCTTCATACTCTGTTAACGGGCAAAACACAAAGTCAATATGTTCTTATGAAAAATTGGCGATTTCAAAAAATGTTAATGCCAATAACTTCGTTCAGGAATTTAAGTAGTGGCAGGTGGAAGAAAATAAATTGGCAATAGCTTTGACGTCAGCCACAATTCAACTCGTTTCAACAATAATTCTATTCTGATGGGTTTGCCGATAAACGCATCAGCTTCCAATTTCAAACCAAAATCTTTTGCAGTTGATTCGTTTAATGCAGAAAGAAAAATAATTTTTGTCTTATCGAAAATCGGATTCTTCCGCAATTCAATGCAGGTTTCGTATCCGTTCATCACTGGCATGAGTACGTCAAGAATGATAAGATCAGGTTTGAATTCCAGTGCCAAATCCATTCCTTCTTTACCATCAGAGGCGGTAATTACGATGTAACCTCTTCGAAGGAGATTGTAGGAAATGAATTCTCGGATATCCGGCTCATCATCCACGATGAGAATTTTCATTTGTTTGTTTTTCACTTTAGGAATATTTAAAGCAAATCTACCGCCACAATGTGGTGTGAGTATTATGAAGAGGTTAGGGTTCTATTTTTATTTTTAATCGGAAATTTTTTTCAGGAACAATAATCGATTAACAAGTATAAATTCAAAAGAGCCGCCCCATTTCTGAAGCGACCCTTTTCTTACTACTAAAGAATACTCTTTAGTTTTTCTCGACTTTATTAATTCAATGACAACATTGTCACCCTGAGCAAAGTCGAAGGATTATTTGTTGATCATCACTTTCATCGTATTCACTTTTCCGTCGTTGATGATGCGGAGGAAATAAATTCCGTTATCCCAATTGGTAACATCGAATGTCATCAAATTGTTTCCGGAAGTGAGTGCGCGATTTTCGTTGATCATTAATTTTCCCGTTACGTCGTAAGCAACAATCGAAACTTCTTTATCGGAAAGAACATTCATTTCCAAATTGATTTGCTCGTTCGCTGGATTTGGATAAAGAGTTGTTGTTTCACCTGCAGGAGTAACAGTATTGATTCCCACGTTGATCATGATTGGCATACAAACTGAATCAGCACAACCGAAAGAAGTCATTGCAGTGAGACAAGCCGTGTAATTTCCATTCCCGGAATACGTGTGAGTAGGACTCAGGTTCGAAGAAGAATTTGAATCGCCAAAATCCCAAGTGTAAGTTGTCGCACCGGTAGAACCGTTCGTGAAAACAACTGTCGGCATGTTGGTGGAATTGTAAGTGTAACTCGCAACAGGAAGTGGGTGAACGGTGACAACAACATTTTGTGATGTTCCTGTTCCATTGCAAGCATTGCTGTTTGTTTCCGTTACGTTATAAGTTCCGGCAGTTCCAACAGTAATGCTTTGTGTTGTTTGTCCACCTGGCGACCACATGTAAGTATCACCTTGAGAAGCAGTAAGTGTTACCATATCACCTTGACAAATTGAAGTGTTTCCTGTGATTGTAATTGTTGGAGCAGGAGATGCACTTGCAGAAACTGTTATCGGTGCAGAAACGGTCGATTGGCAACCATTCGCATTTGTAACTTGCACAGTATAGTTTCCGGAATTGTAAACGGTGATGCTTTGTGTAGTTGCAAGTGTGCTCCATAAATAAGATGCAGAAGCATTCGCAGTTAGAATTACACTGTCGCCTGTACAGAAAGATGTCGGACCACTTGCGGTAATTGTTGCATTCGGAAGTGGATTCACAACAACAGTTACTGCCGATGAAGTCGCTTGACAACCGTTTACATCAGTAATTGTTACCAAATAATTTCCAGCTGTATTTGCAGTAATGGAAGGAGTTGTTGAACCATTGCTCCAACTGTATGCGGAAGAATTATTTGCAGTCAATGTTACATTTCCACCTTGACAGAAAGTAATTGGCCCGCCGGCAGTGATGGTTGCCGTTGGTGCAGCATACGTTGATACAACAAGGTTTGCAGAAGTTGTAGAACATCCTGTTGAATTTGTAACAACGAGATTGTAAGTTCCAGCAGCAGTTGCAGTATAACTTTGGTTCGTTGCGCCGTTAATGTTTACGTTAGCCAACATCCACTGATAAGTATAACCACTTCCTGAATTTCCATTCAACACAACTGATCCACCAGAAGGACAAATTGTTGTTGAGCCAGCAGCAGTAATTGTTGCAGCGGGAGCACCCGTTAAATTATAAGGAGTATTAACCGGATCGAAATTGCACCATCCGTTCATCCAATCATCCGCTGTAGTTTGTGTTCCTGAAAATGCACCAACATAATTTGTTTGCGTAAAGAAAGGGCTGTTCAATTTTCCGCTGTTCCAAACCGGTAATCGTGTTGGGGCATTGTAATGTGACAACCAAATTGTCGTGTCAGTATTTATCGGCAACATTGGATTGAAAGGAAATACACTTCCGTTGTTGAATGGATTTGAATTTCCATAATGCGCTGTAAATTGTGTGTATTGATTTGGATTGGAAGGATTTGTTGAAAGTGTGCTCAGCGCTTTACTGTTATAACAAACAGGCGAAGTACTTGTTGGAACTTCATTTGGATTTGCAAGGTTGAAAGGATTTGCAAGACGTACTCCGGTTTGTTCAGTTGGATAAGTCCAGTTTTGATATTTAGGACCCGCTTGAGGATTGTCGAAAAATAAATTGAAAGGACCGGAAAATGACGAAGCGGTTGTTGCACTTCCGAAAGGAGTAGTAGATGTTGTATCAGCTTCCGTTGCTGTATTTGTCAATGAGCGAGCGCCATCAATTACAAACTCCAATTCCTTTTTTACTGGAGTTGCGTTTGTAGGAATTCCGCAAACAATATCTCCGCGAAGTTGACCGATTGAATCACCTGCGGCACCGAGTATTTCATAATTTCTTGTTGTTGATCCATAACTCGCTGATGATTGATCAAACAATATTCCGCAAGGATAACCAACAAAAATACTATTCATAATACTGATTGCATCTCCTCGTCTAATATGCGCGGCGGAAACAAATTGCGGATCATAAGCAGTTGAAGTTGGACTTACCAATGGTCCAATCACAGTCATGTTGCAAAAAACGGGACGTGTTAATCCAGTTGTGTCTCCTGCTAATCCTGTTAATGTTCCAGATTGATAACTGTCCGATTCAAATGCTTTCGAACCGGATTGGTCAGCTGCAAAAGGATCTCTAATTCCACATCCGAATTGAACTTTTCCGCGATAACCATTGTCTGTATCAAAATCATCATCCCATCCGCGATAAGCGACAAGATATTTGCAATTCACATTTCCGCCAAACCATTCGAAAGAATCGTCGCCGGAATAAGAAACCTGAATGTGATCAATATTTGTTCCGTCACCAACTCCGCACAATGTAAGTCCGTTGATTTCATTGTTGGGAGAAAATGCGACGCCTGCAAATTCAATTCGAACATAAGACATCGAACCTGAATTATCGTGTGGCATATCATTTCCTGCGCCACCATAAAGTGAACGTGGTCCACCTTCAACCTGACTTTGATCACCATTCCAATTTACAAATGCGCGACCGCAAAGAATTACTCCACCCCAATCGCCATAAGTACGAGAACCTGGAGCTTGATTAGAAGTGAAAACAATTGGTTCCGCAGCTGTTCCATTTGCATAAAGTTTGGAACCACGTTCGACGATTAAAGATCCTTTTGTGTTCTTGTCGCCTTTGATAATTACACCGGCATCAATTGTCAATATTGCATTTTGACAAACGTAAACGTAACCCATTAATAAATATTGGTTACATGCTGTCCAATGTGTGTTGGTGTAAATACTATCCTGGACGGTGATGACGGATTGTGCTTTCAGATTTTTCGCTGAAATTCCTGTCAACAACAGCACCAGAATCATTCCGAGTGTGTGTAACGATTTTTTTTTCATTTGTTTTTGATTTTTTGCCGATGCTTAGTTTCGGCGTGATTGTTTTGAAATTGAATTGGGTTGATGAAATAAAAAAAGCATATAAATTTTTTTATTCAGGCAAATGTATCCACGCAGTATTATCACGTCTTTGCGCCTGCATTATTCTATCAACGCTAAAATGATTGGAGTTTGTAAAGTGTTGACGAGAATTGTAAATAAATTATTTCCGCGAAAAAAACAGGTCAAGAAAAATGGATGGAATTATTTTCCAGTTAAATTCACTTTTATTCCTGCTGTAAAATATCTTCCCAATTTATATCCCATTATTTCCTCATCCATTCCATTCTTTTCAAATTTTCCATTTCTATTGGTGTCTTGAACCATTCGGACATGCTGATCCAAAATATTCTGAATTCCGAAAGTCAGGGAAAAACATTTCCAGATTTTTTGAGAAACAGAAATGTCAAGCGATTGTCGGGGAAGTTCGCCAATGTTTGCATAGTTAAGCGCGCCAACCAAAAAAAGGCGCGGCCCGAAAACATTATATAAAAGGGAAGCTTGAAATCCGATCGAATCATTCTGATAATAAATTCCACCATTCACCACATAAGGAGATTGTCCCTGCAACGGATTTGAAGCCGCCTGATTTTGAATACCACTTATATAAAGTCGACTTTTTATCAATGAGAAATTTGCAACAACATTAAAATTTCCAAATGTTTGCGTTTGAAAAATAGTATCGAACACAGCAAGATTTTTCCGCATGTCAAATTCAATTCCCTCTGTAAACGCATAATCAGCATTGATAAATGAAAACGCGCGACTGTCACTTCCGCCCGAATTCAAAATCACTTGTTGAATAGGATCTTTCAATGATTTGTAAAAAACTCCGAACTGAATATAATCGGCAAGCCCGGGATAAAATTCAAAACGTGCGTCGTAATTATCAACTTGCGCAACTTTTAAAACTTGTCCTTGCGGCGCAAGAACGGTTGGATAAAGCGAGCCATAAGTTCCTGCAAGAAAATCGAAATCGTAAAAATAAAATGGAGACCATTCCCGAAACTCAGGTCGGTTCAAGGATTTTCCGTAAGCCAAACGGATCAATGTTTTTTCATTGAAGTTGTAAGTTGCATTGACAGATGGCAACAGAAATTTCGTTGTGATTTTCGGATTGATGCTGTCTTGATTTACAAAACTCTGAAGCGCCTGTTGATTGAACTCGTAGCGCGTTCCCCCCACGATTTTTATTTTTTTCCCGATTGGCAAACTCAATGAGGTATATTCCGCCACTTGTAAATTCTGTGCAGTGTATTTATCCGAAGCGCTGGTAATCTCATCCATTTTAAATCCGGTGCCGCCAATATTTTCTGGAGAAAAAATTTGATCAATCGGTAAAAATTTTAAATAATAAGCAGTTTGACTTGGATTGATTGTATAGCCGATAACTCGCGCAATAAATTGCCGCGATTTATATTCGGCGTAAGTTCCAATGTTCACATCAAAATGAAATCTGTTTTTTGCAGAATCACCCCCGATATAAAAAGTGTGGCGGAAATTTTGATTGAAAGAATACACACGTTCGTTTTGCCACGCGAAAAATCTTCCTCCACCGTGAATCGGATCAACAATCGGTGCCACTTGCGCACTGTACATGGAGTCACCTGCTGTGCGCGCTTTCGCGTACGTGATGCGGCGCAAGTCGGGAGCATTTCTTTCTGTGTAACCAAAACCCGCTGTCCAATTATATTCTGTCTTTCCATTTTTCGATTTATGATCGCCAACCAACTGTGAAGAATAAATCAATCTGTTTTCATAACCTTCTGCATACGATTTTTCGCTTGGACCATCGAGGTAATTACTCACGCGTTGTGTCACCCAACTTCTCCCTTGAGAATTTATCAAATTTTTAAATTCCAATTTATTGTTTCCAAAAAGCATCGAAAAATTTTCAATTGCATTCGTGCGCACCGTCTGTGTGCTTTGTATGTCCGCGTAATCTTCTGTCTGCGTAAGCGAGTCCCAGTCCTGCCGATGAATTTGATAAGTTGTAAAAACATTTGAATAACTGACACCAAAAGTATTTCCAAATAAAATTCCATTTTTCAAATGAATCGGTGCAGCATACATCAAACTGAATCGCTGATCAGGAATTGCACCTTTGCTTAAAATTCCCCAGTCGTTGTGAAACGCCAATGTTTGTTGAGTATTAGTTGCGCTGCTGCGATTGAAATAATCTGGCGAGCCATCCGGCATATTTCTATAACCGTTATCGATTCCGAATTTGTCCATCGAACTTCCCAAATTATAATAAAATGTTTTTCCCGTTGTTCCCGCGCGAAAAGAATTTTGATAATTTACGCTGAGATAATTTTTTTCCGGAAATGCTTTCGTATAAATTTTCACCATTCCTCCAGCGAAATCGGCTGGCAATTCGGGCGAAGGAGTTTTATAAATTAAAATGCGGTCTACCATGCCACTTGGAATCATTTCAAAAGAGAACGCGCGTTTGTCGGTTTCCATACTCGGTGCGCCGGCATCATTCAACCAAACGGAATTGTATCGTTCGCTCAATCCACGCACCATGATAAAACGATTGTCAATAATTGTAACACCAGGAATTCTTTTCACAACTTCACTTGCATCCCTGTCCTGCGATTTTGAAATTTGAGCACCGCCAATCACGCTCACGGCCTTGTCTTCATTTTTCATTTCCGCCGCAACACTGCTTTCCGTATTGGAAATTCTAATTTCCTTGATGACAACTTCCGAATCCATAACAGTCGAAGGTTCCATCACAACATTTAGCACAATGTTTTTTTGTCCCGATTTTATTTCAACGCCGGTAATTAATTGTGTTTTGTAACTCTGCGCAGAAAATCGGATTTTGTAAATTCCAATTGGCATTCCCGTAATTTTGTAATTTCCATCAAAATCCGAGCTTGTTCCTTTTTTCCCAACAGAAGTGCTGTCGATGAAAACAACTGCGCCGCCCAATAATTCTCCAGTTACTTTATCTGAAATTGTTCCGCTGACTGATCCTGTTTCACTGTTTGTTTGCGAGAAACAAAAATTTGTGTGCGAGAAAAAAAACACGGTAATTATAAATTGTAAAAAAATGCGCATCAAATAAATGTCTTGAATGCGAATTACTTGTTATGCTATGACACGAACATTACGCCCTAGTTAACGTTTTGTAAACTGAAATTGATTTATAACAAAACCTTGTCCCATTAAATTAATCTTACGTTAACACAATTTTCAAAAAATAATCTTTCAATTTTTGAGTAAGGACAATTTTTTTTTCATCGGAAAAATTAATGTACTTCCACTGCTGCTCCAGTCGAATTTAATTTTAAAACACGTGGGGAGGAGCATCTTGCAGCGAATCTTTCCGCATTATTGTATCAGCTTGCTAAACTCATGGAAAATGAGGATGGCATTATTATTTTTGATGGAACACCAGTTGACACCTTGGCCTTTATAGAATTATTTACGAAAGACAAGAAAGTATATTCTTCGCTTTCTCCTCAAGTAACTAAAGTAATGGAGCACTTCGATTTAATTTATTTAATTGAGCGGGCTGATAATGACTATTCAAAAAACACTACCCTTTTGACAGGTGATCAGCGAAAAGAAATAAATGAATTCATAAAAAATATTATTCAAACATTAATACATGGAATGAAAAAATAAAATTTTCCGAAAAGGAACTTGAAAAAGATATCGACTTACAAGTAGATAACTCAATTAAGGTTATTATGGACTTATATATTCAGAAACGAAGAAATTCCTGAATTACACACTCACCCCGCTCCTAAAACATTCTTCAAGAAAACTTTTGATTTAAACTCTGATCCCCGCCACCAGCACATCATCCACCTGTTCGAGATCTTTTTTCCAGTTTTCAAATTCTTCTTCCATTTTTTGTTTCTGCTCTGCTACGGGCAATGAAGAAATATGCTGCAATAATTTTTTCAGGTTTGCTTCTTTGAATTTTTTCCCGAGCGGCCCGCCGAACTGATCGGCGAATCCATCGGTGTAGAGATACAGCGCATCTCCTTTTTGCAATTCAAGTTTGCGCGTGGCGAACGGAATCTCTTTTTCTCCTTTGCCCACCGGCATTTTATCGGTTTCACAAACAATGATCTCTTGTCCACGCACGATCACAGGCGCATTGTGCGCAGCCGCATACGTGATGGAATTATTTTTTCTGTCGATGCAAAGCAACACTGCATCCATTCCGTCTTTCCCCCCATCCTGTGAAATATTTTCTATAAGCCGCGAGCGCACATGATCGAAAATTTTTCCGGGTTCATTCATTTTCTTTTCAATGATGGCTTCGTTGAGATAAGAAATATTCAGCAGCGACATGAAGGCGCCGGGTACGCCGTGGCCTGTGGAATCACAAATAGCCAAATAAAATTTTTCTCCCTGCAGAGTAGCCCAGTAAAAATCGCCGCTCACAATATCTTTCGGTTTAAAGAGAATAAAACTTTCTGCCAGATTATTTTTCAGTAGCTCTTCATGCGCGAGCAACGCGTACTGTATGCGCTGCGCATAATTGATGCTGTCACGAATGTCTTTATGTGCGGCCGTAACTTTTTCTTTTTCTTCCTGCAGCTCAAATGTACGTTCACTCACTTTCTCCTCGAGAACTTCTTTTTCCTTCCTGAGAATGCGTTCTCTTCTCCTTATGAAAAGCCACACGCCGAGAATGAGAGAAAGAATGCACAACGTATAAAACCATTTTGTTCTCCAGAACGGAGGCGAGATCGTAATGTGTATCACCGCTTCTTTTCCACCCCAGTAACCATCGTTGTTCGACGCGCGCACGCGGAACGTGTATTCGCCCGGATCAAGATTAGTGTACGTAACAAATCTTCTTGTTCCGGCGTCCACCCAATCGGCATCGAATCCTTCCATCATGTATTTGAACTGATTTTTTTTCGGATTGGTGAATTCGAGTCCGGCAAAATCGAAGGAGAAAAAATAATCGAGATAAGTAAGTGAAATATCACTGGTGAAAAGAATGTCCTGTGTCAATGGATATTTTTTATTCAGTACAGAAAACCCGGTGATGAATGCAGGTGCCGGCGTTTGATTCGGTAAAATATCTTTCGGATAAAAAATATTCATCCCATTCACACCGCCGAACCATATTCTTCCGTCGCCTGATTTGAAAACCGCATTCTGGTTGAATTCATTTCCCTGCAATCCGTCATCGGTTGAAAACGTACGCACACTTCTCTGCGCAGGATCGAAACAACAGATACCACGATTGGTACTCATCCAAATTTCGCCGTGATCACCTTCTGCAATTCCGTTGATCACATTGTTCGGCAATCCGTCATTCTCGGTAACGGTCACAATTTTATTTCCCGCTTTGTAAACCAATCCTGAACCGGCAGTACCGATCCACAGGATGCCGAGTTTGTCAATGTAAATTGTAGAGATCCCGATCTCATTCGGGTTTTTCCAGATGAGCGAATATTTATTTGTTTTTGTGTCGAGATCGAAAACCTGCCCGCCGGTAAGTCCGATAACAAGATGATGCGGGCCGCTCTGTGCAATTCCTATAACGCAGTTGCTGGGAGAAATGCTGTCTGATTTTTCGAATGGGATATTGATGAAACCGTCAATGGAAGGATCGTACTTCTGAAAATCTCCGTAGCCAGCCGCAATCCATACCGTTCCATTATCATCACAAAAAATATCGGTGACCGTACTTGCGTTGAGATTATTCGGAGCGCCCGACGCAGGTTCCCAGTGCTGGTATGTTTTTGTTACAGGATCATAACAATGCACTCCGGTTCCTGCAGTTCCCATCCAGATTTTCCCGGAATGATCGCGGCACATTCCCTGGATATTCGATCGATTACTCGGCGCGCCGATAGTTTTGGTATGATCAATGGCATCATCAAGTGGTGGTGGCTCAAAAAATTTTGTCGCTGTTTCATAATGAACCGGGCCGGCAGAAGTTCCGATCCATAATCCTGAAGCGCCGTCAGAACAAAATGACCAAATCGTATTTGCGGGAAGACTATTATTGTTTTTCGGATCCATTTTCATCAATCCGAATCGTTCGAGTTTTGAATCATAAACATTCACTCCGCCCTGCCATCCTCCGGTCCAGATGAGTCCGCCTTTATCTTCCGTAACACTCCACACATTATTGTCATTGATCGTCCACGGATCATTCGGATCATTCCTGAAATTTCTCCATGTCCATGTGGAAGGATCTACTTCATACAATCCGTTTTCAGCTGTAGCGATCCAGATATTTCCTTTGTGATCTTCGTGAATCGACCACACCATCCCGGAAAAAATTCCTGCAACAGGGCCCGTTGAATCGTATTCATATTGCATTTTTCCTGTTGACGGATCGAACAGATCGATTCCTCTTCCCCAGGTTCCTATCCACACTCTTCCTTTTCTATCGACACATATAGCGCCACGGCTGTTCGGAGAATTCAAACGCAGATCTCCTTCGTGATCACTGTAAGAAGTGAATGATTTTTTCTTCGGATCAAAATCACAAACACCGTTCGACCATGTGGCTATCCACAAATGCCCATTGGGCGCACAGCAGATGCCGCGTACATCATTCCCACAAAGAGAATTTTTATTTTTTTCATCGTGCCGGTAATTGGTGAATTTTCCGGTACGCGGATCGAGAACAGAAATTCCTTCTTTAAAAGTTCCGATCCAGATATTACCACTGCTGTCCTGCGCAAGAGCGAGAATATTATTGCCGGCGAGCCCATTTGTACTTTTAAAATAATGTTTGAATTTCCCTTTTGCCGGATCATATTCATTGAGGCCGTTCTTTGTTCCCGCCCATATATTTCCCTCACGATCGGCGAGCATGGCGCGTGCCGAATTGTGCGAAATGGAATTACTGTCGTTGGGATCGGGACGAAAAATTGTAAAATGATTTCCATCGAAACGCGAAACACCATCCAGCGTTCCCATCCACATGAATCCCTGTTTATCCTGCACGATTCCGAAAACCGAATTCTGTGAAAGTCCGTCTTCAATGGTGTAATGGCGGAAAAGCCCTTTGTCCTGTGAAGAAAGATGAAGACAAAAAAATAAAAAAAGCAATAGTGTCGCGGCGCGTTTCACAGAGGAGAAAGGTAGAAAAAAGTAAGCAGTAGGCAGTAAACAGCAAACAGTAATCAGCACCCTTTAAGAAAGTTTAAAATAATTATCGCCTCTCATCCGACTACTCTATTGTAATTTTGCAGCAATGCATCGTATTCCGGGTTTTACCGCTATTATTTTTTTTCTCGCTTTCCTGTTGCTGATCGACTTCTATGTTTTTTCGGGAGTCCGCACATTGACGACGGGCTACACTGCGCGCACGCGGAAAATAATTCACTGGAGTTACTGGATAGTGAGCGGTTCTCTTTATCTCTGGTTCTTTTTACTTTATTTTTTAGTGACGTTTGATAAACTGATTCCCCGGCCGGCGATGGCGTTCATTGTAACATGGGTATTGTTCTTCATTCCGAAACTTGTTTTTGTTTTTTTTCTTCTGGGCGAAGATGTGTATCGTTTGCTCCGAAGCATTGTCGTTTATTTCCGGAATCTTTTTTTGCCGGGCGATAAAATTGCGATCTATGAAAGCCGCAGAAAATTCGTGAGCACCATTGGCCTTGCTGTTGCGGCGATACCGTTTCTCGGAATTCTGCACGGCATGACCATCGGGAAATTCAATTACCGTTTGCGCAGGGAAAAACTTTTCTTTCCTGATCTGCCCGAAGCGTTTGATGGATTCACCATTACACAGATCAGCGATATTCACGTCGGAAGTTTTGATCCGGTTTCTGATCGTGCAGAAATTGTGCGTGCGGTACAGATGGCGAACGACGAACGTTCCGATCTTTTTGTTTTTACCGGCGATCTCGTGAATAATGTGGCGTTCGAAATGAACGGGTGGATGAATGAATTTTCAAAACTCCGCGCACCATACGGACAAATTTCCATTCTTGGAAATCACGATTACGCCGATTACGTTCACTGGGATTCTGATGTGGCGAAGGAAGCGAACATGCAGGAACTTTACAGCAAACATGCGCAACTCGGATTCAAATTACTGCGCAATGAAAATGTTTACATAGAAAAAGACGGGCAAAAACTTTTCATTCTCGGCGTGGAGAACTGGGGCGCCGGGGGATTCACAAAAAAAGGAGACCTGGATAAGGCGCTGGAAAATGTTCCGGCTGATGCTTTTAAAATTCTTCTATCGCACGATCCTTCGCACTTCGATAAAATTGTTTGGAAACATCCCACGCACGTTCACCTCACGCTATCGGGCCACACGCACGGAGCGCAATTCGGTGTAGAAATTCCCTGGTTGAAATGGAGTCCCATACAATACAAATATCCGCACTGGGCCGGGTTGTATTCTACGAACGGAAAATATCTTTATGTGAATCGCGGATTCGGATTTCTCGCAATGCCGGCGCGCGTAGGAATCTGGCCGGAGATCACGGTGTTCACGTTGAGAAAAGGATAACAACATTTTCATTGGATATTCCACCGATTGAAAGATTATCTTTGAATGGTTAAAAGAAATTACACCCTTCACAAGATGGAGCAAAAAGATACCCGGTGGCTGCAACGATTGCAGAATTTTGAAAAAGCTTTTTTATTTTTCGAAGAAGCGGTTGCAAAAAAGACTTTTACACCGATCGAAGTCGGAGGATTAGTACAATCATTTGAATTCACTTTCGAACTGGGATGGAAAACGGTGAAAGACTTTTTGTATGAGCAGGGAATAAAAACAGATTTTCCGAAACAGGCCATTAAGGAAGGATTCGCGACACAGGTAATCACCGATGGACATACATGGATCGAAATGCTTGAAAAAAGAAACGAGTTATCGCACACCTATAATGCGGAAGTGGCAAAGAATGCAGTCGCGATCATCACCACTAAATATTATCCTGCTATCCGGCAGGTTTATCAGTATTTAAAAAATAAACGTGATGCCTGAGTCTTTCGGATTGAAAAAAAGTGATCTCGAAATTCTGATCGCTATTTTTAAAAAAGAAAATACAATAGAACAGGCGATCATTTTCGGAAGCAGAGCAAAAGGAAATTTCAGTAGTGGAAGTGATGTGGACATCGCGCTGAAAGGAAAAGATTTAACCGATGATATTGTTGCTCATCTGCGTTTCCAATTGAACGAAGAAACGATGTCTCCCTACAAATTCGACTTGCTGAATTATAATACGATCTCAAACGCGGATGTGATCAGCCATATTGATCGCGCAGGTAAAATATTTTATTCAAAGTAATTTCGGATTTCTCCCTTTCCCCGGAAGAGTTGGTGTGTGGCCGAAGATCCGGTGTTCACACTGAAGAAAGGGAAAGCAAGATCGATCGATTCGTAAAAATTTTTAGCGAACTTACACTTTCACGCCTATCACTAAAACATCGTCCACCTGTTCGAGGTAGGATTTCCAGTTTTCAAATGTGTGTTCAAGAATTTTTTTCTGGCCGGGCATCGGCAGGTTTGCATTCGCAGAAAGTAAATTCCCGAGTTGTTTGTATTTGAATTTTTTTCCCTGTGGCCCGCCAAACTGATCGGCAAATCCATCGGTGAATGTAAAAACAGTATCGCCTTTCACCAGTTTCACCTTACCGGTTCCGAAAGTTTCTTTTTCTCCTTCGTATTTCCCCACCGGCATTTTATTGGCAGCATACACATTGATCATTCCGTTACGCACGATCCACAAAGGATTATTGGCCGCCGCATAATGAAGTTCCATCTCCTTCAGATCATACACACAGAGCACGCAATCCATTCCGTCCATTACGCTGCTGCCGTCATCCTGCATTTCGTTCTCTTCGGGGTTCAGTGCATGAATGATCTCGTCGCGCAACTGATCAAGAATTTTTCCGGGATCGGTTATATTTTTTTCGATGACAATTTCATTGAGGAATGAAACGCCGATGAGCGACATGAAAGCGCCGGGAACCCCATGCCCTGTACAATCGGCCGTCATGAAAAATAATTTTCCGTTCAAATAAACCGCCCAATAAAAATCGCCGCTCACAATATCTTTAGGCCGGTTGAAAATAAAAAACTCCGGAAGAAATTTTTGGAGGTAGGATTCTGAAGTGAGCATGGCGCGCTGGATTCTCCTCGCATAATTTATGCTGTCGGTGATGGATTTATTTTTTTCCTCGATCAATGCATTTTTCTGCCCGAGAATCCTGTTGAGCCGCTGATTTCTTCGCAGGCTGAAGAAAATAAAAATCGCGAATCCGATCACGAACACCAGCACCGCGAGCGCAAACATTAACAACTGGAATCTTCTTTTCGCTTCATTATTTTTTTTCTCGATTAATGCATCGCTGATGGTTTTGTCTTTTGTGAGTTCTGCGATCGCTTTATCTTTTTTCACCGTCTCGAATTTCGTCTGCAATTCCGAAATATTCTTGTCGCTTTTTTCGCCAAGAACAGAATCATTGATCTGCGAGAAAACCAAATGTGACTCGTACGCATTCCTGTAATCGCCTTTCGCTGCATACACATGCGAGAGTTCATCGTACACACTCAACAACACATCCTGCGATCCGATGTTGTGCGCGATCTGTTCCGATCTCTGCAGATCATTCAAGGCGGCAGCGCTATTTCCTTTTTTCTTTTCCACCTGGGCCATGCTGATGAGTGTAATCGCACTTCCGCGCTGATCGCCGGTCTCCGTTTCCAATTCGTACGCTTTGGCATTATTCTCCTGCGCTTTTGCAAGATCATTGAGCATCACATACACCTGCGCATTATTCAGGTAACACGTGGACATTCCGTTCTTGTCGCCCGCTGCTGTTTTATTCGCAAGCGCTTCATTGTTGTAAAACAAAGCCGAATCGTAAATACCCATTCGTCCGAACACGTCACCGAGATTAACAAGACACGTGGTGGCAATGCTTTTATTTTTTCCTTTTGTCAATAAAAGACATTTTCGGAAATAACCGAGTGCCTGATTATAATTTCCCTTCGAAGTATAGATGAGGCCTATGTTACTCAGGCAGGCCATCTGGCCATTCAGGTTGTTCATTTTTTCTGCGATCTCTTCTGCTTTGAAATAACAATCAATCGCTTTGTCATATTCTCCGCGCTGATCATAAATTCCACCGAGCGTATTGTTTGCAGAAAGTTGCCCGTTAATGAAACCTGTGCTGATGAATAATTGCTGCGCTTCATTCACGTACGTGATCGCGCTGTCGTAATCGCCCTTGAGCGAGAGTGCATACCCGATGTTGTGTTCTGCACGGGCAATCCCGGTTTTGAAATCAAGTTGCGTGGCAAGTGAAAGTGAATTTCTTTCAATAGTAATCGCCGTATCCGGATCCCTCCTGCAATATTGCCAGGCCAATCCATTCATCACATTCACGCGATCGGTATCGCGGCCGGTCAATGGAAGATAATATTTCAGCGAATCAATATTTTTTGTGAGAGGATATTTCATCGCCTGCTTATTCGCTGAAGAAGAATCGGTTTTGTTTTTATTCCCGTCATTTCCGGAACAAGAGAACAGGAAAAAAAACAGGAAGAATAATATTGCCGGAGAAATTTTCATTGGCGTAAAAATCGGGAACGCAAATTACAATTTCGTTTTCAGATGCGATGTCCGTAATACAGAAAATCATTCATGAAACACGGATACCAATGATGAGCATATCATCGGTCTGCTCATACGTTCCACCAGTGGTCATTTTATAATTCATCCACTGATCTACCTCGCGAACGAGCGCTTCGCGTTGTTCTTTCATTGGCAAGCGGTGAATTCTCAGTAGCAATTCCTGGAGTTGCCGGTATTTGAATTTTTTCCCTTTCGGTCCTCCAAACTGATCAGGAATTCCATCGGTGAAAATATAAACGCAATCGCCTTTGGAAAGATTCACATCGTGGTTGGTGAACGGTCGTGGATTTTTCAGATACGCGCCTATTGGTTGTTTATCGCCGGCAACCTGCAGCAGGTTCCCATTCTGAATAATGTACACCGGGTTATTCGCACCGGCGAATTGCATTTTCATTTCCGTAAAATCGATCGCACACAAAGCAATGTCCATTCCGTCTTTGATAGAAAAATCATCCGTCGCTTTTTGCTTCAGTGTTTTAATCACACCTTGGTTGAGATAATCGAGCGCAGCAGCCGGATTATTTACGCCCGGCTCAGTAATGGTTTGTTCGAGTATCGTGTGCCCGACTATACTCATGAAAGCGCCGGGAACTCCGTGGCCGGTGCAATCGAGCGCTGCAATGATGGACAAACGTTTTCCATTTCCCTCTGAAGGAGTAGTGGTCACCGCACTTGCCCAATAAAGATCGCCGCTCACAATATCTTTCGGGCGATAAAAAACAAAATGATCCGGCGCTACGGTCTGCATTTCCTCTTCCGTAGGAAGAATCGCAGTCTGAATTCTTTTCGCGTAGTTGATACTGTCGGTAATGTCTTTGTTTTTCTGTTCAATGATCTCTCTCTGATTCTGCACTTCCGATTCGAGACGAAGACGTTCGCGTATGTCGCGCGCGTAAATGACGATTGCAGGCCTGCCCGCGAATGGCGCAACTTTAGCGCTGCATTCCACCGGGAGAATATCGCCACTCCTGGTGATGAATGGAATATCCTTGTAAATGAGTCCGCCTTTTTCCCAGACATCAGCAACAATAGTTGAACTTTTTTCGAGATACTCTTTGGGATGAAGATCGAACAATGATTTTTTTTCGAGTTCTTTCTGCGAATAGCCGAGCAATACCGATGCACTCGGATTGGATTGGTGAATTCTTCCGTCAACAATATCAATAACAATCATTGCATCGTTTGCCTGGTCGATGATGCTCTGGTAATTGCTGATCTTTTTGTGAAAGCCGTCGTACTGTGATTTCATTTTCTTCATCGAAAGAAAATTCACTGAAGCAAATATTCCTGCTCCAAGTGCGATCACTGCGGCGATTATGAGTCCTGTAAGCATCAGTTTAAATTTTCAAGTACGGAAAAGATCTGCATCGGGTTCAGAAATTCTCCGGCGCGATCGGAACGACAAATGAATTGTACAATTCCTTTCTTGTCGAGAAGAATCGATGCGGGCAATGGGGAACCCACTTCATATTGCTGTCCCATGATCGGTTCAAGATATTGTATGCCGAATAATTTCAGCGCCTCCTGTTTGTCATCGGAAAGAATGCGGTACGACAAACTTAATTTCTCCACCATTTCTTTATTGGTTCCTTTCGGATCGGGACCGATGGCGAGTATCATCACATTTCTTTTCCTGAACTGGTCGCTGTTCTTTTCATACGTACGCAACATGATGTGACACGTAGGGCACCAGTCGCCGCGAACAAAAAGCAGGAGCGCCGGATGAAGATCCCTGAATTCAGAAAGTTTTACTTCATTTCCATTCTCGTCGTTCAAACTGAAATCAGGGGCGGGAGATCCGATCTTCACACCCAGTTCTCTTTTTGCGCCATCTGCAAAAGCTTTACTTTCTTTTATTCCAGCAACAGCACCGACAAGACTGAAGAAAATAATGGGGAGCGGAAAGACCCATCCCATCCATTGCCCTGCACCAAAATGAATATTGGTAAAAATGTACAAACTCAACCCGGAGAAAAGTAAAACGGGCTCCAGCCATTTTGCCTTTACATAGCCAAGAGATGTTATGAATAGTCCCCGAATGAAATAAGTACAACCAATGAGCAGGAGAGCCGTGAGAATGAACGGAAAAGTTTTACAAACACAATCGATGGAATAACCGTAAGAGAGTAACGCAGAAATATTTGCTGCCGAATGCACGGGCAATGTAATTTTTTTCACGAGCATAAGTCCAACTATCCAGCCGATGAACGCAGGAATGGGAATGATCCAGAGCGGAACATTCCACCCCGAATGGAAAAGCGCCGGTGAAAGTGCCGCCAGCAAAAAAGAAATTGCTGTGAGAAGATTATACATTTCCGAAACTTAATTCATTTTATCCACAATAGGAAAGATGAGTGACGGATTAAGGAACTCACCTACTTTATCGGGCCGCGAAACATACTGAACGATCCCTTTTTTATCGACAAGAAAAGATGCGGGCAAAGGAATTCCTTCGTTGTATTTTTCTGCGAATGCATTATCGTATTCCTGCAACTGCACGCCGTATTTCATCGCCGTCTTCTGTCCTTCGTCGGCGAGCACTTTGAAATCGAGGCCGAGCCGTTCCACCATTTCACGATTCACACCCACCGGATCGGGCCCGATCGAGAGCACGAAAATATTTTTTCCTTTGAAGCGTTCGCTTTCTTTCTGGTACGTGCGCAACATCATGTGACAACCGGGACACCAATCGCCGCGGACAAATATGATGAGCAGATTTTTTTCATTTGCAAAATCAGAAAGACTCACCATTTCTCCGTTCTGATCCTCAAGAGAAAAAACCGGCGCTGGTGATCCGATCGCAATTTTGTATCCCTTCATCGTGGAAGCGAGAAGTTGTCTTTTATCTTTCACAATTCCCCAGGTAATGATGCCGCCGAAAATAATAGCAGGCGCGGGCAGCAGCCAACCGGAAATATCACTGTGCCCGAGAATATTTCCGGCGAGATGACATCCTACGGCGAGAAACATCAGCACAAGTTCAAACCACGTTTTACCGGTGTATGCGAAGAACCGGAAGAACATGATGCGGCCGAATGTGGCGAATGTGGCAAACATCATGGTGAAAAGCAGGAAAGGAAAATGATCGATCGGAAAATCGAAAGCAACTCCTGCGATAGCGCCCGCATACAACTGCGTGAAAAACTGAAATCTTCCGGTGAACTTCGAGAAGTCTTTCATCGCTACAAAGTATCCTACTGCAGCAATGATAGCAGCAGCAAGATGAAATTTTGTAAAAAAAAGAATCGTTGCGGCGGCGAGTGCGATGATCAGTCCGCCAGCGGTGAATACCGGGTACTTTCTCATAGGTGAGTAAATATACGTTTTTCAGTCGCGGGCAGATTTCAATTATTTTCGTGTCGTGATAAAAAATATCATTTTCGATCTGGGTGGAGTAATAATCGATCTTGATGCCGCGGCCACCAGCAGGGCATTTGCGGAACTCGGCGCAAAAGATTTTGAGAAGCATTATACTTTTGCAAAGCAATCCGGAATTTTTGATGAGTTTGATAAAGGAAGTATCACGGAAGAAGAATTCAGGAATGAACTCCGGAAATTTTTGCGCAGCGGGGTAAGTGATGAGCAGATCGATCATGCGTGGAATGCAATGCTCATCGGAATTCCCCGCGCGCGGCTTGATCTTTTAAAGGAAGCGGGGAAACAATTCCGGATTTTTCTGCTGAGCAATACGAACGTAATTCATACCCGTTTTTTTTCTGATCCTGTTCACGAAACTTTTCTCTCATTCGATCCCACAAATTTTTTCGAACGCTGGTATTATTCCTGCGAGATCCACATGCGCAAACCTGACCGTGAAATTTTTGAATTTGTACTAGAAGCAAATAAACTCGTGGCGGAGGAAACGCTTTTCATTGATGACGCACAACAACATGTAACCGGTGCGGCACAATGCGGGATTCACACAAAATTTCTAAGGGTAAAAGATGGGGAAGATCTTATCAGTTGGTGGAAAAAAGAAAATTTCAACTGATCTCCTGGCACAATTCGATGAGAACTCCTCCGCAGCTTTTCGGGTGAATGAAACAAACCAGTTTATTGTCGGCGCCTTTTTTCGGTTCTTCACTCAGCAAATGGAATCCTTCCGCTTTCAGTCGTTTCATCTCGGTCCGTATGTCGTCCACTTCAAATGCAATGTGATGAATGCCTTCTCCTTTTTTCTCAATGAATTTTGCAATGGGGCTTTCCGCATTCAATGCTTCCAGTAATTCGATCTTGTTTTCTCCCATCATGAAGAATGATGTGGTAACGCCTTCACTCTCCACCATTTCTTTTTTATATGGAGCAGAAGAAAATATTTTAGAAAATAACTGATCCGACTCTTTTATTTTCTTTACAGCTATCCCGATGTGTTCGATCTTCTTCATGAAAAGTTTTTAAAAAAAGAATCCCGCGCTTGGCGGGATCTTCAATGGTTCAATATTTTTTACTGTTTGAAAAATTCTGCAGTGGTGTTATCGTAATTGAGAAAGTATCCTCCTTTTGCAAGACCGGAAACGTCAATAGAGCTTCCGAATCCTTTTTTGACGATAGTACCATACTGATCATAAATTTCCCAGAGTGTTTCTCCGCCTTCGAAAGTGATCTTGTCTTTCGCTTTTACAGGATAGAATTTGATCGGTGCTTTGGTAGAAGTACATTTTGCAACAGGTGAAGTGCGTGCCTGGCCGGAATAGTCAACTTGCTTTACGCGGAATTGATTTTCCCCTGAATGGGTCACTACTTTAAATGTATAATTGTTCGGGCCTGCCGTTCCTGTTCCATCAACCTCGCCTACTTTCACCCATTTATTCCAGCGGAACTGTTCGATAACGTAAGTAAGTTTTCCCTGCTCCCCGGTGGTGGTCCACTTGAGCATTTCTTCTGTGCAATCAATGGTAATACTTGTAGTAACAAAAGTGGATTTAGGTTTAAGAACTTCGGGATTGAGAACTTTGGGTTTGCAATCGTCTTTGTGAAAAATCTTGATCGTTACAGGATCACCGATCTTGAGATTATAATTACGAAGATCAACTTCAAATGCAGAGGACCCGATCTCATCAGTGGTCACTACATCATTCACCCTTACTTCATATACACAGAAACCGACGCCATTACTATTGAATGGATTCTGCACATAAAGATTTTTTCCCTGGTAAGTGCCTTCGAGGAGGATCATAGATTGGGAATAACTCTTCAGGGTAATAAAGAGTGCTATGATCGATAAGAGTAATATTCTATTTTTCATCACATAAGTGCAGAGCACCTCCGATTTTGACGGGCAATATTAGAACGTTACGAGGGAAAAACAAAATAAAACCGCAATAATTTTCGATAAAACGGCACTTGGCGTCGCCAAGGAATGAAAAAGGAGCTGTACCATTAAAGATGCCTTATAATGAGCTTGTAACATTTATTGCCAAAAACGACCAAAACTTGACCATTTTACTGAAAAGCACTAATCTTGCACGACGAAATTATACCTTTGCCCGATTAAGGCAAAAACGTTACTACAACTCAATTATGAGAAAATTTTTTCTTTTCCTTCCTCTTCTTTTTCTGCTTGGCTCCTGCGGCAATGATACCGCGAATTCCAGGCCCAAAGAAGGAAAGGGCGGTCGAACTTATGGTGGCACTCTGAAATTCAATGAGACGGATAAGTTTCAAACCCTTTTCCCCACTCAGATCACTGATGCGATCTCATCACACATTGCTACACAGATCTATGAAGGACTTGTAAAATTTGATCCGCGTACTTTAAAGATAGCTCCCTGTATTGCTTCAACCTGGGAAGTGGATACATCTGGCACCTTATATACATTCCATTTACGTAAAGATGTAAAATTCCAGGACGATCCTTGTTTTCCCGATGGTAAAGGACGGCTTGTGACTGCGGATGATGTTCGTTATTCATTCGAACTTCTCTGTAAAAACGATGGCAACAACGCAAATTTTATTTCCACATTTAAAGGAAGAGTAGTGGGTGCGAATAATTTTTATAACTCCGGCGCAAATGCAAAACCCGGCTCGCTTGAAGGAATAAAAGTTGTAGATCCTCAAACCATTCAAATCCGCCTCGAAAAACCGAACATCTCATTCCTTTATATACTTGCTAATACAACAGCGAGCATTGTTCCGAAAGAAGCCGTGGAAAAATACGGAGATAAAATGCACGTTGGAACCGGCGCTTTCATTGTATCATCCATAGCCAATGACAGCAGCAGTGTTATTCTTGTTCGCAATGACAATTACTACGGAAAAGATTCGCTCGGCAACATTCTTCCTTTTCTCGACTCCATCAAAATCTCCTATATAGATAATAAAAAATCAGAGCTTGATCTCTTCCAGAATAATCAACTCGATTTTGTTTGGGGGCTGAGTGCAGAAGCTGTTAAGACTTTTGTTCCGCAGGTAATTTCAGAATTCGAACAGAAGCCGCCGAAATTCCTTCTCGATCACTCCTCAGAATTTGTAACGCAGATGTATGAGTTCAATACTACTCGTCCACCGTTTGATAATGTAAAAGTCCGCCAGGCGTTTTCTTATGCCATTGACCGCGATTATATAGTAGAAGAAATTCTTGCCGGTGAAGCTTATGGTCCCGGAATAAACGGGATTTGTCCGCCTGCACTTCCGGGTTATAAAGCAAGTGAAGTAATAGGTTATGAGCAGGAAAAAGAATCGGCAGAAGAAACAAAAAAACAAAAAGATGCTGACCGTGAAATGGCGCGCAAACTTCTTGCCGATGCCGGTTATCCCGACGGAAAGAATTTCCCGAGTGTGAAACTCATTCTCAACAGCGGCGGATCAAGGAATACGCTGGTGGCTGAAGAGATCCAGAACGAGATCCGTGAAGTGCTTCATGTTAATATTGAGATCGCCAATGTTTCATTCCAGCAAAAACTGAATGATGAGAAATTTGCACGCGCCGATATTTTCCGCTCTGCCTGGGTGGCCGATTTTCCTTCTGCCGAATCTTTCCTCTCTTTGTTTTATGGCGCCGATGTTCCCGACAGTACTTCACAACCTTCTTTCCCGAATACCAGCCGTTACAGAAATCCGGAGTTTGACAAATTGTATGACGCCGGAAGAACTGCTAAAACAATTGATGAGGCAAATAAAAATTTCCTCGCAGCAGAACAACTGATGATGGCAGATGCTCCTGTTATCATTCTGTGGTACGATGAGAATTACCGGCTCACGCAGTATCGCGTAAAAAATTTCTATACCAACCCGATGCGCTATCTCGATTTCTCACAGGTGTATCTCAAAGAAGAACCTGCGAAGAAGAATGGAAAAGATTCTGCTTCCGGTGGTGGAAAAAAGAATGACGCTGAAGAACAGCAACACTGATCAGTCAAAATATCTTATCGAACCCCTGTTCAAAAACGAACGGGGGTTTTTATTCAACCCTAATTTCTTTACCCATGAAAAAAATATTTTTCTTCATTATGATGTCCCCGCTTCTCGTGAAAGCCGGCGACAACGAACAGAACATTGAAGCTCCGATCTCCGCCGTCACTGTTTATCTCAGCGGCGTTGAAGTTTCACATTCCAAAACAATTTCACTTTCTCCCGGAAGAAATGAATTGCATTTTGTAGGACTCACATCAAAGCTGATCCCGAAAAGCATCCAATTCACTGCGGCGGGAGATGTTTCCATTCTCTCCATAACCAATCGTATCGATTATATCTACGGTGAGAAAAAAAATGATGTGGTGCTGAAACAACTGAATGATTCTCTCGAAATGATGAGTGACCAGGAAGCGATCTTACAGGGACAGATCGACGCCTACACGCGCGAGAAAGCAATGCTTGATGCGAATCGTTCCATCGGCGGAAATGAGAAAGGAGTAACAAATGCTGAATTGAAACTCAACGCCGATTTTTTCCTGCAGCGAATGACGGAGATCAATACCGAACTCGTGAAGCTCAACAGGAAAACTTCTGAACTTTCTGAGATCATTTCGCGTTTGCATCAGCAGGTGAATGAAGCCAACCAGCGCACCAATCCGCCAATGGGCGAAATAACTATTCTCGTTTCTGTTGGTGGCACTATGAAAATAGAATCGCTTTGCAATCTGAGTTATGTTGCAAGTGATGCGGGCTGGGCGCCGAGTTACGATCTCATTGCGGAAGATGTGGAAAAACCGATCGACCTGAAATACCGCGCAAAGGTTTTCAATAACACGAACGTGGACTGGAAAGATGTAGCGATGAAATTATCAACGTCAGATCCGATGCAGAGCGCACTTGCGCCTGAACTCGACAAGTGGACGCTGAATTTTGATAATGATTACAACAGTTACGGTTACCAGCAGCAACAATATTATAACAACAATAATTACGGTGCGAACAATAATGCTCCTGCTACACTCGAAAGCCAGAATCTTGCCAACTCCGCTCCTGCGCAAAAAGACAGATCGGTGGTGATCGCGGGCGTGATCGATTACAAAAATCAGTCGCAACAGAATCAACAGCAACAATACAACCAGATTGAAATATCAGAACTGAGTGCAGAATTCGATATCAAACAGAAATATGATATTCCCGCAGATGCAAAACCTTATATCGTTGATGTTACATCGTACAATCTCAACGCAACTTTCCAGTACCAGAGTGTTCCGAAAGTTGACCGCGATGCATTTCTTCTTGCGCGCATCACCGGATGGGAAGATCTTGATCTTGTAGAAGGCCCTGCCAATGTTTATTTCGGCGGAACATACATCGGTCAGTCCTATATCTACACACGCAGCACAGATGATACGCTCGATCTTTCTTTCGGACGAGATCAGAAATTAGTGGTGACACGAACAAAACTTTCTGAAGTGAACAACGACAAAACTGTCGGGACCACGAAGAAAGAAACTTTCTCTTATGAAATTGCCGTGAAGAACACGCGGAAATCTATGGTGAATGTGAAACTCGAAGACCAGGTTCCGGTTTCGCAGGATGCAGAGATCACAGTGGAAACTCCGGAACTTTCGAAAGGAGTTCTCGATCCTGCAACGGGAATCATCACCTGGAACCTGAATATTCCGCCGGGAGAAACAGTAAAAGTGAAACTCACTTACGTGATAAAATATCCGAAAAACAAGAGGGTAAAAACACAACGGAAAAAATCTGTTGCTTGTCCCAGCTTCTGAAAATAATTCAACTGCATAATTTTTCTTCAATGAAAGAACGGCTCTCGGCAAATGGAGAGCCGTTTGCATAAAACGTGAAAGACTACTACCAGATACTCGGAATTGCGGATACCGCCGATGAGCAGGAAATAAAACTTGCTTACCGCCGGCTTGCCAAGCGCTGGCATCCGGATGTGAACGCAGGTGCGAAAGGTGCAGAAGAAAAATTCAAAGAGATCGCAGAAGCATACGATATTCTTTCCGACCCTGTCCTGCGAAGTAATTATGACCGCAAACGATCGCGACAGAAATATTATACCGGCGATCTCTCTTTCATGTACGCTTCTGAAAAAGAAGAAGCCGATGCGCGCGACCCGCGCAGGAAAGCGTACTCGCCCGAGGATCTTGCGCGCGCGCGTGAACGCCATCGCACACGTGTGGCTGCGCATATAAAGCGCAGAAAAAAAATTCTTGTCGGAATGGTAATCACCTTCGTTGCTTATATCGTGGCTGCATCGTTATTCGAAAATTATATTCACTCGAAGAAAAAAGATGAACTCAATAACACATTGGGTAATGCATCTCTGAATTCAAATGTGCTGCCGGGAAAGAACGGCGAAATTCAGAATCTCGATTCTCCATACGACACGATATTCGGAAAAGGAATTTACATACAAGCATCGCCGAACGAGATCGTGGTTTACAACCCCGTTTCGGATGCAATAGTATGCGCGGTGGAAGTGGCGCCGCCCCACCGAACGATCCGCAACGAATTCATTCACGCAAATAATGCATTTCACCTTACCGAACTTCCGAACGGTTCATTCACTATAAAAATTTATACCGGTACCGGGTGGGATAAGAATAAATCCATTGATCACGGGAAAAAAATAGGTGGATTCTCAAAGGATGAAGAATTCTTTGCGCTCGATGGAAAAACTTTTTCGCTGCAGAAACCAACCTACGAACACAAGAACACCAATACCAGCGACACCATTATCGTAGATCCCACCAAAATGAATTTCCAACATATTACCGAAGATCAATTCTTCTTCAACGGCGATACCTTGCGCTGATCTTTCCCGGTCATTCCCCAATTCTCGCTTTATTCATTTTATTGACATGATAGACTTATCTTTGCGTTCCTTTTAAAAAACCAGATGTCACAGATTCGGAATATTGCTATTATCGCTCACGTTGATCACGGGAAGACCACCCTCGTTGATAAAATGTTATTGCAGGGAAAATTATTCCGCGAGAACCAGGAAACAGGTGAACTCATTCTTGATAATAATGAACTGGAACGTGAACGCGGCATTACCATTCTCGCAAAAAATGTTTCTGTCGTTTATAAAGGAATAAAAATAAATATCATTGACACACCCGGCCACGCCGACTTCGGCGGAGAAGTGGAACGCGTACTCAATATGGCCGATGGTGTGCTGCTGCTGGTGGATGCATTCGAAGGGCCAATGCCGCAAACACGTTTCGTTCTTCAGAAAGCACTGCAGCAGGGAAAAAAAGCAATTCTTGTCATCAATAAAGTAGATAAACCGAATTGCCGTCCCGATGAAGTGCATGACCAGGTGTTCGATCTTTTTTTCAATCTCGGCGCAACAGAAGAACAACTCGGATTCAAAACTGTTTTCGGTTCTTCGAAACACGGGTGGATGGGACCCGATCATAAAAATCCTGCGAACGATATCAGTTTCCTGCTCGATACGATCATCGAATATTTTCCGAACGCTCCAATGCACGCAGGAATTCTTCAATTACAGATCACTTCGCTCGATTACACTTCATTCGTCGGAAGAATTGCAGTGGGCCGCGTTTTCCGCGGAGTGATCAAAGAGAACATGCCGGTATCACTCATGAAACGCGACGGAAGAATTCTGAAAAGCAGGGTAAAAGAACTTTTTGTTTTCGACGGACTCGGAAAAAAGAAAATTGATTCAGTAACTGCAGGTGATATTGTTGCATTGACAGGAATTGAAGGATTCGAGATCGGCGATACACTTTCAGATTTTGAAAATCCGCAAGCATTGCCTGCGATCGCGATTGATGAACCGACGATGAGCATGCTCTTTACGATCAACAATTCTCCTTTCTTCGGCAAAGAAGGGAAATTCGTTACATCAAGGCATATCAAAGAACGTTTGCAGCGCGAGCTTGAAAAAAATCTTGCGTTGCGTGTTGAAGAAACAGATTCTCCTGATTCGCATTTGGTTTATGGGCGCGGAATTCTTCATCTTTCTATTCTCATAGAAACCATGCGCCGCGAAGGATACGAGATGCAGGTGGGGCAACCGCAGGTGATCATTAAAGAGATCGATGGAGTAAAGCATGAACCAATAGAAGTACTCAGCATTGATACGCCGGAAGCAACTTCAGGAAAAGTCATCGAATTTGTAAGTCAGAAAAAAGGGGAGTTGCTCGTGATGGAACCAAAAGGAGATCTCATTCACATGGAATTTGATATTCCTGCACGCGGACTCATCGGCTTGAGAAATAATATTCTCACTGCAACTGCCGGCGAAGCGATCATGGCGCACCGCTTCAAAGCATACGAACCCTGGAAAGGACCGATTCCAGGAAGGATGGCCGGGGTTCTTGTTGCAAAAGAAAAAGGAACAGCAATGCCCTACTCGATAGATAAACTCCAGGATCGCGGATATTTTTTCGTAGATCCGGGACAGGAAGTTTACGGCGGACAGGTGATCGGTGAACATATTCGCCCGGATGATCTCGTGGTGAATGTAACGACTGAAAAAAAACTGACGAACATGCGCGCGTCTGGCAGCGATGAAAAAACTGCGATCGCACCGGCAATAAAATTTTCTCTCGAGGAAGCGATGGAATACATACAGGGAGATGAATATGTGGAAGTGACGCCGGTTTCCATCCGTTTGAGAAAAGTTCATCTCGATCCGACGGAGCGCGACCGATTGAGGAAGAAGATGGCCGCTGAGTGATGAAAATAAAAAGTCCCCACGAATACTCATGGGGACTTTTCTTTTTATTTCATCAATCACGATTTCGGAGCGGGCGGCGGAATAGCGCGAAGTGATTTCGCGCTGATCAGCATCTTGTCGATATTCTCTTTTTTGAATTCGTTGTCCGTGTTATTCATGTTGTCGCGCACATAATAAGTCGTGTTGTCGATCTTCACGATATGGTAGAAATGACAGAGGGTACGGTCACCGAGATTGATCTCCCAACGCAGATCAGTTGCAGAAGAGTCGGTGAATTTTTTCGGAAGCTCATCGCTCGCAGCAACGATTGGTTTGTATTTCATGGCGTCTGATTCTTCAGCGCTTGCTGAATTGACGATGATATCGTACAATGCGCCTACTTTCACTTCAACGCCTTCAGGAGTTTCGGAGATCACTGCAAGTCCGAAAGTAGAATCCGGAATATTGATCTTGAGCGGAAGTCCTTGTGGTTTGAGTTCTTTTGCGACCATTCCTTTAGGAACCGTGTCTGCCGCTTCTTTGGGTTTGTCGCCTCCGCATGCGGTCCACAACAATGGAATGAAGCATGCGGCAAAAAAGATGATTTGTTTCATGATGTCTGGTTTTTGCTTGATCGGTTATGGTAAAATCTGAATGTTGATTTCAAAGATACAATTTCGGCTGAGTCATGAGCTGATGCGGCGGCGATGAAGATGAAGCGTGATCTTTTTCTGAAAGCGTCGAAAGAAAAAAATATCCGGTGATGAAGAAATTTTTTTCATACTGCATTTTACCAATGAGAAAGCAGGAATATTTAAAATGAAAAAGTCCCGCTGAGCGGGACCTTTTCTTAAGCCTGGAAGGATTACTTCTTCTTTCCTTTTTTAGCTTTCTTAGCTGCCTTCTTTTTGCCAGCTTTCTTTTTGGTTGCTTTCTTTGCCATGGTTTTTGGTTTTTGAAAAATTTATTTGCTGACGAAGTAAGAGAAAATCATGACATAAAAAAAATTATCACCATCATATTTTTCAACACTGCTTTGTTAATAAGGACAAATTGATTACGCATGATTTTTTTTGCACAGATTTTTTTTCGTGATCAGAATTTTTTCTGGCAGATTTTTTTTCTGCAAATGTGAGTTTCCCCAATAGAAATAGGCGATCATTGACGCGCAGAGATTTTTTTCTGAAAATTTTTTTAGCTGAAAATGATCATTCACACAACAATCCCGATGAAGATGAAAATGAAATTTATTTTATCCTCGCCATGTAAAATCCGTCCCCGAAATCAGGATCGAGTCGCAATTCTTCTTCTTTTACATGCAAATGATCCTCCAGGAAGCTATTCACACGCGTTTCTCCTTCTGATGGAAGCACACTGCAACATGCATAAACGAGTTTTCCGTCCTTCTTCAGCAATGCTGCGTACGTTTCAAGAATTTTTTTCTGTTGAAGTTGCAATTCCTGCAAATCTTCCGGAAGAATTCTCCATTTGATATCCGGATTTCTTTTCAGCACTCCGGTTCCGCTGCAGGGAACATCAAGCAACACGCGATCGAATGTTCCTTTCAATGATGAAAGATCTGTTTCTTTCCGGATGAGCATCGTTTCCACTACATCTACTCCGTTTCGCTTGCATCTTGATCTTAGTTCATCGAGTTTTCTCTGCGAAACATCCGTCGCAATGATCTTTCCTTTGTTTTTGATCAGCGCAGCAAGATGAAGCGTCTTTCCTCCGTTACCCGCGCACGCATCGAGCACGCGCATGCCCGGGCTCACGTCGAGAAAAGAAGAAACGCGCATAGAAGAAAGATCCTGCACTTCAAATAATCCTTCGTGAAAAGACGGAAGCGAATACACATTATAGAATTCTTCCACGAGTACCGCTTCCTCACTCTCGTTGACCGGCGATGCACGCACTCCTTCTTCCTTCAGTCGACCGATCAATTGATCGCGCGTAGTACGCAGCGTATTCGCGCGGATGAATAATCGCGGCTGGCGATTCAGCGCCGAAGAGATCTTCTCCCATTTTTCATCGCCCAGTTCTTTTCTTCCTGCTTCATCCATCCAGTCGGGATAGGATTCTTTCATTTTATGAACGCGCAGATATTTTTTCAGTTTTTCTTTCGCTGAATTTGTTTCGCCTTTGTATTCTTTGCCTTCATAAATTTTTTTCCAGACGTTCCACAGTTCCACGAGAAGCTTTACATCATCGATCGTATCGATTCGTTCATAACCAAGAGCAGAAACCAGCGGGCGGCGAAAACGAATAATGCCGTAAAGACGATCCGCCAATTCGCCACGCAAACGATCATCGCGCAATTTATAATGACGGAAAGTTTCATTCAGCGCGCGGTCGGCTGTGAATCCTTTGTGATAATAATATTCCAGCGCTTCTTTGAGCAATGAGATTGATGCCGGGCCGCGATGAACAGATTTTGTTTTGCGCATCTGCGAATGTACTGAGTTATGAGTATTGAGTATTGAGTGCGGAGAATTTCTGATGATTTATTATATCGCGTAACACACCACACTCATAACCCATAACTCATAACTCAGTACTTTCGTATCGTGATAAAATATTTTGTACAGGTCGATTATTGGGGAATTACCTGGCGCGATCCGCAAACTGCCTTCACCAACCTGCTGATGGCGGCGGCGGCACTCTGGTGCGCAACAAAAATTTTCCGGCTGAGAAAAAATCATCTTAGTGCCAAAGACTGGGCGGGATTTTTTCTTTTCAGCGCCATCGCTTCATCCATCGGAATAATTGTTCACGGATTTTCTGCGTACACGAGTGAAGCACTTCATTTCAAAATATGGATAACCATGGGATGGATGCAGATGGTTGCCATTGCATTTGCACAAATTGCAACTGTGAGGATTTATTTCACGGAAAAAATTCAGATCGCAAAAATTATTGCCTCTGTTCAATTCATGCTCTGCGCCGCTTTTATGGTTTACATCCGCAGGTTTGCAGCAGTGAATATTGATCTCGGACTTGGTTTG
This sequence comes from Bacteroidota bacterium, assembly GCA_016194975.1. NCBI lineage: Bacteria > Pseudomonadati > Bacteroidota > Bacteroidota bacterium. Next base: position 18,438 of record JACQAM010000016.1, on the reverse strand, counting down.
CTTCCGATCATGATCCTGAACTTCTCTCAATTCTCTGAGAAAAAAGTTCCTTCGGCATTATTGGGAACCGGAATTTCATTGGCAGTGATCCCCGCTGTAGTAGTAGCAACGAAATTCATGCCATCGCCCTGGTTCAATTATAATGACATTGCGCATTTACTCCTGATGATGTGTACGATCGTGATGTATGTGGGCGTGAAAAAAAATCTGTCAGTAGTCAGTAGTCGTTTGTAGGTTGTCATCATTTCCGGATATTGCCTACCTTTCATTATCAATTTTTTGTTCCGATGTTTTTCAACCCCGGATTGATCTTCAAAGCAGTTTGCTTTCTTTTTTTATTCACTGAATTTCTTCCCGCACAAACTCCGAACTGGATCTGGGCAAGAAGTGCCGGTGGCAGCGACTTGGATGAGGCGCGGAAAGTAGCAACTGATCTTTCCGGAAATATTTACGTCACCGGCGATTTTGTAAGTCCCTACATAATTTTCGGGAATGACACTTTATATAATCTTAATCCTGCTACTCCTGATTTTTTCATTGTAAAATATGACAGCATTGGAAATGTTCAATGGGCGCGCAGTGCAGGCGGAGCAGATTTCGATGAAGGAGATGATATTACCTGCGATCTGAATGGCAATATTTATGTAACCGGGTATTACAATTATTACCCGATAACATTTGGCGCATACACGCTGACGAATAGCGGAGGTGCCGATCTTTTTCTTGTCAAGTATGATCCTTCCGGAAATGTTTTGTGGGCAAAAAAAGCAGGCGGAAATGGCGATGATGGCGGTGAAGGAATTATTACTGATAACGCAAATAATATTTATGTGACCGGATCTTTTTCCAGTTCAACCATTTCATTCGGCACTCATACGCTGAGCAATATTGCCTACGGAGATTTTTTTGTGGCGAAATATGATGCCGGTGGAAATTGCATGTGGGCAACATCGGCCGGCGGAAATTATTACGATTATGGTTCTTCAATTGCCACAAATTACAATGCGGATATTTATGTTGCGGGAACTTTTGAGAGCACGCAGATCATTTTCGGAAATGATACGCTGACCAATACATTTTCCCAGAATGCGGATGCGTTTCTCTGTCATCTCGATTCGGCAGGAAATTTCATTCACACAATGAGCGCCGGCGGAACAGAGAATGATTACGGAATGAGTGTGACGTGCGATGGAAGCGGAAATGTTTTTTTTGCAGGAGATTACTACAGCCCTGACATTTCCTTCGCCCCCGACACACTTACAAATGCGAATTGGGGGTTCGGTGATATTTTCATTGTAAAATCTGATCCGAACCTGAATGAACTATGGGCGCGGAGCGCAGGAGGAAACAGTAATGATTATCTCCAGGATATTGCCTGCGAACCCAGTGGCAAATTACTACTCGCCGGATATTTTAAAAGCCCGGTGATCAGTTTCGCAACTTTGAATCTCTCCAATGCGAATTTCCAGTATCACGATCTTTTCGTTGCGGATTACGATGGGAATGGAAATGTGTTGTGGGCAAAAAAAGTGGGATCCAATTATGATGAATACGGAATGGGAATTGCCTGCGATCCTTTTGATAATATTTATACCACTGGTTTGTATTCAAGCGCAGCGGTTTCGTTTGGGAATGCAACACTGGTCAATACTTCTGTCGGCGCTGATATATTTCTTGCAAAACTGAATTTAATGACGGGCATAGAAGATAATTTTTCTGCTGCTGATTTCAGTGTCTTTCCCGACCCGTTCATTACTTCCACGCTTCTTCATTTCGAAAATCCTCTCTCGCACGAAAAACTCCTGATCTATAATTCAAACGGACAATTGGTGCGCGAAATGAAAAATATTTCCGGAACGGATGTTCGTCTTGATCGTGATGGACTTCCCGCAGGAATTTATTTTTTGAGAATTGAAGAATCCGGCTTTTCGGCCAGGATCATTATTGCAGACTGAAGAATTATTTCATTGGGCATTAGGCCTTCATGAAAATATTTTTTCGCAAATCCCCAATGACAATTGGCCAATGGCCTTATTTATCCAGCATCACTCTGTCTTTCCCATCGAAATACGGCGACTGCACCGAAAGAATTTTCAGCGGCTCTTTTGATGTGACCATTGCCGAATGCGGTGTTCCTTTCGGAATGAAAATGATATCGCCGGCTTTGATGTGAAAATTTTTATCGCCAACCGTCATGTCTGCTTCGCCTGAGATCACATACACCTGTTCGGAATGCGTGGCGTGCAGATGCTTCTTCACTTCTTTGGGAACAATGATCACAAAACTGCTCGAGAGCGAATCGTGATACAGGGGTTTGATGTAATTCGTGGTCGTGCCCGCGGGCGCCTGCACCGTGTCGAGCGATTGCACATTTACCTGCGATTTGAGAATGGAGAATGGAGCGAGGAGAAGAGACAGCGTGATGATGAGAAATAATTTTTTCATGGCCGGGAAAGATTGAGTTGAGGTATGAATTCCGCTAATATACGAATGGAAGATGGAGCATGCATGTTGGAAAATGGACTGGTAGTGGGTCAGTTTGAAATTTTTGATATTTCTTTGATCCTTTGTGACTTTGTGGCCTCGTAAGCGTAAGTATTTTCCAGATAAAAATTGTTTTGTTATCAATGAAATTTCGCGATGCCACAAAGACACAATGGCACTAAGTTTCAAACTGAAAATATTGTCAAAATCCAAACTGATACACTACCTGAAATCAGTCCATCCTCCGTCTTCTAACCTCCATTCGTATATTCGCATGTCGTCCTGAGCGAAGTCGAAGGGCACAATCCATTCCCGCTTGAACAAACTATCTTTTTTTACTTTCCTCTTTATTTTCGTTGCATTCATTGTCATAAAATTGCAACAGGTTTTTTCTACCGAACCTTTTATTCGCGATTCGTATGCGCTGAGCTGGGATAATTACGGATACTACCTGCATCTTCCCGCAGCTTTAATTTATCACGATCCGGGAATTGAAAATAAAAACTGGCTCGATTCGCTGAATAAAAAATATCAGCCGGGACGGACTTTTTATCAATGTTATGCCGGGCAGAAAAACCGGCTCGTTAATACTTATCCCGTGGGGCTTGCGATCTGCAATCTCCCGTTTTTTCTTGGCGGACATCTCGCGGCAAAAATTTCCGGTTATTCTGCTGACGGGCTTTCGCCTCCATACCAGTGGGCAATGATCTTCTCTGCTTTATGTTTTGCTATTCTCGGAATGTTTTTTTTTCGAAAACTGCTTCTCCGTTTTTTTGACGATGTGGTGACGACGGCGCTGCTCCTGCTCATTGCATTTGGCACCAATCTTTTTTACTACGCAACTTATGATTGCTGCCTGCCGCATATTTTTCTTTTTGCTATTGATTGCGGAATTCTTTTGCTTACTATTTCCTGGCACCGTGAACAAAAAAGATCAACTGCTCTTTTTCTCGGACTCCTCATAGGGCTTGCCACTATTACCCGTCCGTCGGAAATAGTGTGGATCATCATTCCGTTATTTTGGAATATTGTGGGATGGAAAAGTTTCATTGACAAAATGAAATTGCTCCTGAAGAATTTTTCTCACGCTTTACTTTTTGTTTCAGGAATGATAGCCGTGGGTTCGCTGCAATTATTTTACTGGAAATACACGAGTGGAAACTGGTTCTCTTATGGCCACCAGGAAGGATTTGATTTTCTGCATCCGTTCACCCTTAAAGTTCTTTTCAGTTACAAAAAGGGCTGGTTGCTGTACACGCCGGTCATGGCATTGGCCATATTGGGGTTTTATTATCTCTACAAAAATCAACGACAGCTCTTTTTTGTTTTCACACTTTTTTCCCTTGTCAACTTATGGGTGATCTCTTCGTGGGAATGCTGGTGGTACGCGGGAACATTCGGCCAGCGTCCTTTCGTGCAGTCGTACGGATTGATGGCAATTCCACTGGGATATTTTTTTATTGCCTGGAATAAAATTCTGTGGAAAAAAATTACGGTGAAATTTATTTTACTGTTTTTTGTGCTGCTGAATATTTTTCAAACCGGACAGATCAACGCCGGAATTCTCGATACGTGCCGCATGACAGAAAAATATTACTGGAAAATTTTTGGCCGAACGACCATGAACAAAGATTGGATGGAATTGCTCGAGTCGGATCATTACAATCCATTGCCACCGCTCGCTACCTGCATCAATAAGTACAATGCGAAAGTTGTGCTGCAGGAAGATTTTGAAAATTTCAAAAATGACGGATCGTTTCACGTTCTCGATTCCACTGGTAATCGCGGAAAATGTATTCAACTGGATGCCGGTCATGAATTCGCGATCACGTTTCGCAAACCTTATAATGAACTTACGAAGCAGGAATACCTCCGGGTAGAATTGAGTGCTGATATTTTTGCGACGGATGAATTTTTTCAGAAGCCCGCTTATTTCGCGTTCATGATGAATGGCAAACGAGGCGTTAGTTATGGATACACCAGTGTGGCAATTGATACTGCAATTGTGAAACCGGGGAAGTGGTGCCATTTCAGCGCAGAATATTTCACTCCTTATATATTGCACGAAAGTGACGAACTCGTGGTGCAGCTATGGGATGCCAATCACGCACGCCTGCTGGTGGACAATGAAAAGATCATTTTGTATGAGCCAAAAGAAAAGTAAAGGCACGCGATTTGATATTCATTCAGAAATTCTATTTTTATTCCCACACACAAACAACAACTCATGAAAAAATTTATTCTCCCGTTGATCGCATTTTTTCCGGTTCAGTATGCTTCTGCACAAACAGCGAAACAAAATGATCTTGCTGCCGATAATATGAAAGGAAAAGTAGCTATGGTCACGCAAAAATATTATCAGGTGCTGCAGACTGCTGCCGGAAAAGATTCCGTGGGACAGGAATGGGAAATGACGGATCATACTTATATAATGGCTTACACCGACAAGGGATATGTGGCGTGGGCAAATTTTTACAAGACCGGTTCTTTTCTCGATTACCGTTACGTTTTTAAATATGATGATGCCGGGAATCGAATTGAAGAAACCTGGTTCGATTCCGACAACGCGCTTGATTACCGGTTGACAAGAAAATATTCTCCTAAAGGTTTTATCATGGAAATGAAAAAATATTCCGACACCGCGGGAACGTATGACGAGAAAACTGTTTACGAGCCGGATCCCGTTGGCAATCCTTTAAAAGCAACATTGTACGATGGGAATGATGCGGTGGTGCAAACCACGTCTTATAAATATGATGAATATGGAAACTGCACAGAGGAAGATAATTTTGATGCAAAAGGGAAACCGCTTGGAAAACTGATGCGCACATTCGACAGCCGCCACCTGAAAACTTCGGAAGATGCCTACACGGGTGATGGCGCCATCATGACCAAACAAAAATACCAGTACGAGTACCGCGGACATCTCTCACAACAGCAGAATTTCGATAATAATTCAAAACTCGTAGAGAAAAATGTTTTTGTGTACAACGATAATGCCGATCAGAGTGAATGGACCAACTTCGACCGCACAGGATTCGTGATGTACAATTACACGTACACTTATGAATATGATTCTACAGGAAACTGGACGAAACAGTACCAATTGAAAGACGGGAAAACAGTTTTTCTCTCGACGAGAGAAGTGAAATATTATTGAAAATAAATAGCCGATTAATCACAGCTCACCGATTCCCCGATGGGCTATAATGGGAATCTATTTCCCTTCCTGTTCGATTAATTTTTCCATCTGCTCAGCTTTATCATTCCTGTTTTCATATTCGTAAAATTCTTTTGCTGCGCGGTAATCTCTTTCGGTTTTGGCTTTTTCTGCGGCATACTCTGCAATGATATAACACACCTTGTAAGAATCATGCATGCATTGCCCGTCTATAAGGTAATGCCTGAATTCATCAATGGAGATATCCCGGACGCATAAAGCGATTTTCTCATCGAGATAATTTATTTTATTCGCATAATCTTTTTTATCGATGGCATACATCTGCGCCCCCATAATAGTTATATAAATTTCTTCATAAGCTGCCAATGCGCCGGTGTAATCTTTCAAAGCAAAAAGACTGTCTGCCTCCTGGGGATGGAAATTTTTCAGGGCTTCAACATATAATGCGGAATCACAAATACTGAATTGCCGCAACGCATATTTCTGGCCGGGAGAAATGTAAAGAGCAAAACAATAGTAGTCGTGCGCTTTTTTAAAATTATTCCCGGCAAACGCCGAATCGGCAATGGCGATTTCGTAAGTCGTTTTTTGTTTGATGAATGCCGCCGTATCGCTGGTATACGGGCAAATGGTAAAGTACGGGACATGCAGGTATGCCTCGCAAATCCTGTCCTCCAGATAGTGTACTCCCGGTTTTATTTTCAGCGCCAGTTCGTAACAGGAGATCGCATCAGTATAATTATTTGTGAAGGAATCATTCTTCGCCGCAAAATATTTATCGCCCATTGAAACATAGTCGTCGTACCTGAAATCGTTAACGCCACTGCCGGTGTTCATATCCTCTCCGCCAAAAAAAACATCTTCCTTCGAAAAATACTCAGGGTGCTTTCTCCCAGTCGAGTCGCTGAACCAATATACCCCTGAATCTCCATGCGTAGTTTCATATTCCGCCATTGGCTTTATCTTTCCCACGGCGAGAGAATCTTTGGGCTGCGACGAACAATCGACGGCAATGAAAATGAAAAACAGAAAAGAAATATTTTTTATCCGAATAATGGAACTCGGGTTTATTCTATTCATGGTCTCGCGATTACCCGGTGGGCTATTTAATCAATGCGTTATCAAATCAAATTCATTTCGAAACCTTCACTCTTATTCCTTCCGAATGTGCACTGAACTCCGGCGCGTACATGCACTGTGCTTCGGTAATTCCATTGGAAAAATCACCGGCGTGAATAACAGTGAGCGGATATTCGAACACGTGCGTTCCTTTCGGCAAAAAGCTGAAGAAGAAATCTGTCGAAGCATCTTTTGTGCTCTCGTAATAACCCAATCCATCTTGATATTTATATTGGGAAATTACATTCACCGGTTCGAATCCTGATGCGCGCATGTCTTTCATGTGTATGTATTGCATGTCGCGGTCGTTGCGAAGTTCTATGCGCACGCGGAGTTTGTCGCCGGGTTTGAGAATGGTTTGATCCGTTACCGGTTCTATCACTTCTCCCGATGAAGTTACTTTCACAAGGAATAATTTTTTCGTCACCTGCATGGGAGTTTGTGCCGGAGTTATTTTATCCATGTCTTCGAAATATTGCCAGTACATAGCGCCCCACGAAACACCCGGACCTTTTTTCGACACTGTAATTTTTCCCATATCGGGTTTGATCTGATCTGCGGTCCACGAAGTTTTAAAATATCCTGTACCTGCTTCTTCTTTCAGTCCCATCGCTTTCGGATCGATCGTTTGCGTTCCTACCACAATGGAAACATCTGATTCGGTCGCAAGCCAATTTGTTCCGTCGATGAGTAATGCATAACACGCTTCTGCAGTTGCTGTTGTTGTTTTCCAATCGTTCGTCTGTTTATTTTTCAGCAACCACACACGAAGATCATCCACCGATTTCTGATCGTTCTTCACATCTTTAAATGCTTCGATCATCATCGCCTGCGTTTCAATCGGTGCCTGGTACCAATAATATCCGCCCGTATTATCTTTCCAGTACATTCCGAGTTCATCACTGTGCAATGCAGTTTCAGAAAGTGATTTCATGATGTCGCCGGAAGTTTTTGCATCGGCATAACGGAATGTTGCGAGTGCAAGTTCTGCTTCGGAATAATTCCCTTTTCCAAGCCAGTATTTTTTCGCCTGCCCCATGAAATAATCAAAAGCAGTTTTGTTACGCGTACTCATGGAAACATCTTTGAAATAACTTCTCGCATACAAATACTGAATTTGTTCATAGCTGAGATGATCTTCATCTATGTGCGCTTTGTCATATTTCAGAATGTATTCGTAATCTTCACGAATTCGGTTGTCGAGATAATTCACACCATTGGTCACCATGTTCCAGCAGCGATTATCTTCGCGAACCGATTTCACGCCGAGATGATCGAGATGTCCCATTCCTGTAATGATGTATTGCGTAATGTAACGATCATCAGGCATTCCATCGAACCACGGCCATCCTCCATTGGAGACTTGCATCTTTTCTAATTTTCGCAATGTGCGGTCTTGTTCATCCGACATTTTATTGAGATCGAACAACAATGCAACGCGGCGTTTTCTTTCCGATTCATCTTTTGAATCGAGCACCCATGGCGTTTCGGTAAGAATAACATTTTTCAGATCCTGATTTTTTTCAAGATTGGAAAGGAATGCATCCTGATCTTTATTTTTCCACACATCGAATACTGCTTTGATCTTCGGAGAAGAATTTGCAATGTTCGTTGCAATGGAATTTGCATAATAGCGCGAGAAAGTTTGTTCCGCGCACTCGTACGGGTACTCCATCATGTACGGGAGCGCCTGCACTGCGTACCATGCGGGATTCGAAGTGAATTCCAAAGTGAGCCGTTGATTCGTGAGTGTAGAAGATCCATTAGACTGATTCACTAATTTTTCAAAAACAAAATCTTTTGTTTCTCCACCGCGAATAGGCAGCGGCATAGTTTCCGTAACGAGAATACGATTGCTGAGTACAGGCAGAACATTCGTTTCTCCATCGGTGAAATTTCCTGCCGACGCGACAACTTTATATTGTATCGGCCCTGTTCCTACGGGAACAAAAAGGTCCCACGACAACGGAGCGCTTTGTCCTTTCTTCACATCAAATTTCAATTGTGCCTGCGAGGTGAGAATTTGTGAATCGATCGGTTTCATTGTTGTTGCATCGTACAACATGATCTGCGCATTTCCGGAAAGATCTTTTCCGCTGAGGTTGGAAACTTTCGCAGTGAATGTGAGCATGTCTTTTTCACGAAGGAAGCGCGGCGGATTCGGCATGATCATGAGATCTTTTTGCGTAACCACTTCTTTCTCGATCTGCCCGTATTTGAGATCTTTCGTGTGCGCGAATGCCATGAATTTCCATTTCGTGAGCGCTTCATTCATCGTGAATTTGATAATGACACTTCCGGAAGAATCGGTTTCGAGTTGCGGATAAAAGAAAACTGTTTCGTTCAGATTTTCTCTCGCTTTAATGTTATTCAGATTTGTTCTGGCGCCGCCTTGCCCTTCATCCGATCCATTTTCATTTCGGCCATCGCCGAAAGCCCAGGTTCCTTTAGTGATAGATGCTTGGCCGGTTGCCAGTGTTACATCGTAAGCACCTGTCGCTGCCGGCGCATCAGCATTTTTTCCACCCGACGAATACCACGCATACGTTTCTCCCGATTTTTCTTTTTTGTTATCGCTGATAGAAACAGAATCCGTTTCTGTCTGCTCTTGTGAGCGTGAAATATTTCCATCCATTTTATCGGAAATAAAATCTTCATCGTCTTCATAATATCCCCAATAGCGATAACCGTAACTGTAGCCAAACCAGTTCAGCTCATCATACGTTTTAGAATCATAATCGGCATAACCATTCCAATCGTCTTCATAGAATTCGGCATTGGCAACACTGGTCACACCCTGCTGCCAGTAAAGTGAGCTGTAATAATTCTGGTAGATAGAAAAATTCCAGTAGTTGGCGCGGAATTCATCGAGTGATGCATCGTACATGGCCGCTACCATTTCTGCTGCAACTTTTTCTCCCTTCGGCCCCCTGATCTTCATTTTCCATTCTTCTTTCGATCCGGGTTGCATTTTATCGCGGAAAGTTTCGAAAGAGATATCGAGATCTTTACTTTCCCACGCAACAGAAACAGTCTGGTCTCTCGTGTACGCGCGATTGTGATAAACGAAAGCAAAATGCACTCCGAAATTTCCACGCATGGATTCCGTTACAGGAATTTCAATGTACTTCTGTTCATCATTAAGCTTGAGCCATTCGTGAGAAAGAATTTTTTCATCCTGCTCGGTTTCATACAACACCTGCACATCTTTCGCAGGAGTGCCCACGAGGAAAACTGCTTTATCTCCCGGCTGGCAATTCACGTTGATCGGCTGGAAAGAGAACATATCTTTTGTTGCCGGAGTTTTTTCTTTGATGTCGTACAATGTGAAATACCGGATGTCTTTTACTTCCTGTCCGTACTTGTCGTGCGTCATTGCTTCCACGATGTAATCGCCGGGAGCCCACGAATTTTTTTTCCAGTACACTTTTTTCTCTTTACCGGTGTTGATGGATGACGAAAGAACTTTTTCTCCCTTTTCCCATTTTGCCATTTCATTTTCATCCTTGTAAGGATCATCGGGGAACCAGTTGTTCCAGTCTTCTTTTTTGTAAATGAATTTATCGGGTTTTGCCCATTGGCGATCGCGGAAATAATGATCGGGTGATTTTAATTTTGTCACTGTGTAATTCACGATCGCAGAATCGGATTGTCCTTCGAGATTGGTGAGTGAAACATAAACTGCATTCGTGTCATTTTTCTCAATGTATCCGCCCGCATCAAAATTCAGGTTGAGTGCAACGTAACCAACCGAAACGTACGTTTGCGTGCTGTGCGTTTCGCCGGTGATGTCGGTTACATCCACATAAATTGTGTAAGTGAATGTGGGTTTGCTTGCAGGAGTAACACTCCGGTCGGGAAGCGCTTTGAATGGAATTACAAATCCGCCGGTGTCATTTGTGATCGTAGTTCCATTCGCGATCTCAACCGTGCTGCTCTGCGGATAATATCCGTACCAGTAATACCACCAGTAAGGAAAACTTGCACTTCGTTCAACGCGATACTTCACTGTTGCGCCATCAACAACAGAACCGGCAAACATTTTCGCTGTGCCTTTTACTTTCACGCTGTCGTTCAACCGGAATTCTCCCTGCACCGGTTCGCAATTCACATCGAACTTCGGACGTTTATATTCTTCCACGCTGAAATAAATATTTCCCGATTCATTCTGCAAATGCATTTGCCCGGTGAGCCCGGATGAAGGCGCAATGAATGTTCCGCTGAATGAACCGTAATCATTGGTAGTGAGATCGAGCGACGTCCCGACCTTCTGGTAATTCACATCGTAGAATGTAACGCTGGTAGGTTGATCTTTCATGATCTCATTTTTCGTTCCGTCCGTTTCGATCATGATGCCTTTGAAATAAACTGTTTGTCCCGGGCGATAGATCAATCGATCGGTGAAGAAAAATGTTTTCGGATTCATTTCCGGTTTGTAGCTGTACGGCTTGTACTGGTAAATATCTGTCGTGAAAAGATGATTCCCGTTTGAATTCACTTCGAGAAACATATTCCGGTAATCAGATGGCGAAGGAACCAGCACATGACCGTCGGCATCGGAAGTGAAACGTTCTCCTTTGCGGTAATGATACCCACGATCGCTGTAATCATATTTCTGGTACCACAACTGAACATCGGCGCCAACAATGGGCGCACCGCTGTTGCGATCGAAGAAATAATAATCGTAAGCAGAATTTTTCAGTTGGCGATCGATGTAACTGATGGACGAACTCCACATGGTTCCATAAGCAATCCCATTCTTCGTCATTTTAAAATCTTTGTCGGGCGATGCGAGGATCACATAATATCCTGCGGGCAATCCCGGAATTTTAAATTCCGAAGAATGCATATTGTAGTCACTGTCATCGGGAACATTTTCATCCCATAGCTGCACCACCGGAAGTTTCAGGTAATCTTTCACGATCTGTTCCTGTGTGCGGTTGTCGTAATAATTATCATGCACGTCTTCTTTCAGTTTTGCAACGCGGAAATAAAGATGGTCGAGATTTTTCCAGGTCACGAGTGCGCGCGAAGGTTCGCCGGGAACAGCCGTTGCTTCATTGGTAAAATCGAGTGTTTTCTTAATGATCTCTGTGCGGATTACATTGCAATTCGTGGCGCCGGTAGTCAATGGAAATTTTTTGATGACCGCATCGCAGATCTCCAGCGCACGTTTTTTTTCCCATTTATATTTTTCATCCTGGTTCGGAGTATAACCATCACCAAGCGAACTATGATAATAAGCGAGATAATAATAAACTTCTCCTGTAACCGGGCAATCAGGATAATTGGCGGCGAGTTGACGAAGCGCCGCTTCATACAAACTGTCTTTCCCGTCGGCAACAGAATTATCATGCACAAAATTTATTCTTTTCAGATCGGCATCTACGAGCGCATCCGGCTTTTTATCGTTGAGATGAAACGCAACCAGCGATTGTAAAATTTTCAACGCATCATATCGCATGGAAAGGGTATCGTTCGTTGACAATTTCATGGCAGCAAATTTTTCCGCCGAATTGAAATAAGCAGGATCATCGAGTTCGAAATGATCGGCCGGGCGGGTAATATCCGGTTCTTCGGCGGAGAAAAAATCTACAGCGCGATGCGCAAGAAAATCATAGAGCGTAGGACGAAGATCGCGCGAAACATTTCCTTCGGTGATCACCGCATCATACACATCTTCATGCGTGCGCATGAGTGAATCGGCAGGAATAACTGAAAGACGATATTCTTTCATAGCCATATCCACGAGATGAGTAAGATCCCACGTATTAATGGAATCATTCTGAAAATTCACGGTCTGGCTGCGTTGCTGAAATTGCCAGCGGTTGCGCTGATAATATTCCCAGTACAAACTTCCGAGCATGGAATGCAGAACAGGAGCCAGCGGATACTTCGCTGTTTTCATTTCATTCTGCAGATCGTAGATCGCAAACTCTTTCGAATTTTCCTGGAACGCATCGGAGTAGAGATACCGATGCATGAGCGCTTTCACGATCTGTGCATTGTTGTGATCAGCTTTCGCTTTATCAAGAATCTGGTTAGTGAGATTGAACGCCGACTGGTACAACCCTTTATTCGCCAGCGAATCCACGCGTTTCCATTCCTTCTCGTAAGAAGAACCTTTGCCAATGAAAAGCATCGGTTCTGCTTTTGCAGGATGGTGATTAAAATTCCAGATGAGTGCGGCGCAAAGAACAAAAACTGCGGCAACAATAAATTTAGGAAGACGGTCAGACAGACCTGCCTTCGTGGTGGTTTTCGGAGAAGTATCCATAGTGTAGGAAGCGATTTACCTGAAGATGCAAGGTAGAGCGAAATTCCATAAAGAATGTGCCAATGGGACGCAGATCGCTTCGTTACTCTCGCGATGACGCGCCCCATTGGCACATTTGCACATTTGCAGCATTAGCAAATTATTTTTTCAGCTTATCGGCAAACACTTCCCTGAATTTTTCCACTTTCGGTTTTATCACGTACTGGCAATAACCGGCATTGCCATTATTCGCATAATAATCCTGGTGATAATCTTCTGCCTTATAGAAAACAGTGAACGGAGAAATTTCAGTTACTACCGGGCTGCCCCACGTATTTTTCTCATTCATTTTGTTTTTGTAATACTCCGCTTTTGTTTTCTGCTGTTCGTTGTGATAAAAAATCACAGAACGGTATTGCGTGCCTTCATCATTTCCCTGGCGATTGAGTTGTGTAGGATCGTGACATTCCCAGAATGCAGAAAGCAATTCGTCGTAAGAAATTTTTGTAGTGTCGTAAACAATGTTGCACACTTCGGCGTGGCCGGTAGTGCCGGTGCACACTTCGGGATACGAAGGATTTTTCACCGTTCCCCCGCTGAAACCAGAAGTAACGGAAACCACTCCATTGAGCATTTCAAATTGCGCTTCCACGCACCAGAAACATCCGGCGCCGAAAGTTGCGGTATCGAGAACAGAATTTGCTGACATATTATTTTGTGTTGTAGAATTTTTTGAGTTGGATGAATCGGCTGCAGAATTTTGTCCGCATGCTGTAAACGTGCTTCCGAGGAGCAGGGTAAACAGCGGGTAGAGGATCTGTTTCATGCAGAGATTTACGTGGGCAACGGAAGAGTGGATTTTATTTTGAGTTTTTTTAACATCGCTTATGAATTGTGCATTTCATTTGCATCTTTTCAAGACGGTAATTTGTTTGCTTTATCAGACTAAACCACCCTGAAATTACGCCTTTATTTCATCCAACTAAAAAAACGCTACTATGAAAACAACTCTTTTCTCCGCCGCATTTGCATTCATCTGCATCGCGGCCCCGTCGCAGAATTCTTCTGTCAACATCAGCACCGCTCCGCCAGAGCACACGATCACGGTCACCGGCATCAGTGAAATGGATATTGTTCCCGATGAAATTTATGTGAATGTGGGGATCGAAGAATTCACCAAAGACAAAAAGAAATTTTTCATTGAAGAACTGGAATCCGGGTTCCTGAATTTTCTCGACAAGTCGGCTGCAACTCCTGCCACCGATGTGAAAATGGATTACACCGATGCACGCATCATTGCCATGAAACGAAAACAGAAAGATGCGATCATCAGCAAAACATACGAAGTGAAATTCAAAAACAGCGATCAGGTTACGCTGCTGCTGATTGCCGAAGATTCACTGCATCTCAATAATGTTTACATCAAACGTTATTCGCACAGCAAGCTCGACGATTACAAACAGCAAGTGCGCGCGAAAGCGATGGCCGATGCCAATGATAAAGCGGTGTACATGCTGGCTGCGATCGGCCAGAAAAAGGGTGCGGCCATTTACGTGCATGAAATTTTTTCAGATGTGGTCGTAATGGATGGGATCAATGATTATGGTGATAATGTTTTTCTCGAAGAAGATTTTCTGCGAATGGAAGACGGGAGATATTTTCCTTCCGGCGCTGCGGGAAATTCCAATGGTGGCTATGATAAGCGAATGATCTATTCTGCTTTTGATGAAGACATGCAGGATTATCGCGGATACTCCGGATCGCCGATTCACAAAACGATCAAGCTGAAGTATTGGGTGAATGTGACTTTTTCTCTCGCATAGCCGACGAGCGGTTGTGAGTTTTGGGTTACGAGTTTGGGGTCGGAATTTTTTTTCTGCCCTACCTACTCATTACTCATAACTCCTAACTCAAAGACCGCCTACCTTTACCCGATGAATATTCTCCAACTGATAATCGCCTGGCTTTTTATCATGGCCGGTTACAACCTGTGGAATAAATTCAAAGCCGATCGTGAAACAGGAAAAAGTTTTTTTGATTTCGGCGATTTTAATTTTCTTGTTGCTTCGCTTACGTTGATGCTGGTGTTGTGGGGGATGTTTTCGCTGATTGCTCCCGAACCGAAATTCATCAGCGCCGATGAACAGATCGAATACGGGAATAACACGCATCAGCCGCATTTGGTTTGCGATGCATTATGGAAAAAAATTCATGATGAACCATTGAATGCAGATCTTCATTTTAAAATGCTGCAGGCGCACTTCGAATGGCAGGATGAAAAAATGAGCCGCGAAGAAATGAAAGTTTTTGATGCTGATGGTGTTCGCATTTTCAATTACTACAGTGATCTCGCTGAATCGGCCGGCGATGTAGAGCGGCAGGATCTCGGCAATATATTTCTTGCCATGTGGTACATTCTTCGTCCCGGACACGACGCAGAGAATGCGGCGTTCTACCTGCGTCAGGTAAAAAATAAAACACAGAAATATTACAATTATCTCATTGGTGAAACTAATTTTTATTCTACCGGGCCGGAAGTTGCCGAAGCCGATTTCAAATCGGAAATAAATCTTAACGGTTACCTCGAAGGATCGTATTCAGAGCTGGCGTGGATCTACAACATCACGGGCAATAAAGATGCGCTTGCGGAACTTGCTTATGATCCGGTGAAAAAAAACTGGGTCGACAATGAACTCCGCTACAAGGTTTATTTTCTGCACGGCGATCTTGGTTCTTTTTATTTACTGCGTTTCTATTCCATTTTTCACACGCTTCCGTTCTGGGGAATACTCAGCGCCCTGCTGGTACTTTTCACGTGGCTGTTCTTCCTGCGCAAACTCAGTTTTCTTTCGAAAATAAAATGGATGCATTTTTTTCTCGCCGTGGGAATCGGCGCGGTGCTGGCGATGCTCAGTTTATTGCTTTATGCATTTTATCATTACGTTTTGCATTACCGCGAGAGCGGCGCGCTTGGACATGATTTTCTCTATTGCTTTGCAGGAATAGGATTCATAGAAGAATTAGTAAAACTTATTCCATTCCTGATCATCCTGCATTTCACGAACATCATCAAGCGCCCGATCGATTACATTCTCATTGCATCGGCAGCCGGATTGGGTTTCGCATTTTTCGAAAATCTCATTTACATTTCACAGTACGGGCTTGACGTGATCCACGCGCGTGCGCTCACCGCCTGCGTGTCGCACATGGTCTCGAGCGCGATCATCGCGTACGGGTTCATTCTTGCAAAATTCCGTTACCCCGGAAAATTGTGGATCATCCCTCTTTTTTTTCTCGCCGCGGTTTTCGCTCACGGCTTCTATGATTTCTGGCTGCTGAATGAACAGGTGCGTTCATTTTCGCTCATCACTTTATTTTTTTATTTCAGTGAAATTCTTGTTTACGCTTCATTCATCAATAATGCGCTGAATCATTCGGTGCCTCAGGTTTATCATGCTTCCATGATCACACTCAACACACAACGGCTGGCTTCTTTCATTGCAGGATCACTCATCCTTGTATTTGCGCTTGAATATGTAGGCAATTGTTTTGTGTACGGCACTTCTTCCGGAAATACTTCGCTGCTGAGTTCGTTTCTCTCCGGCGGTTATCTTTTATTTTTTCTTTCCGTTCGTTTGTCGAACATCGATATTCGCCCGAATGAATGGGGCAGGATCGAATTCTTCGCAGGATTATTTCCTTCACAATTAATGCGCAGCCGGAAACAAGGCGGAAATCATTCTACCGTAGGAACAAAATTTATTCTGCGCCGCGATATTTCTTCCGGGCCATTCGCTGCGCATTTGCCGCTCACCGGAACTATTACCAGGAAACTCACAATACAACAGGACAGCGGCTGGTTTGAATTCCGTCCCGATGAAATTCTTTCGGTGGGAATGATGAAACACGAATTCATTTACCTGCGCGCGCGCATGCAGGACGATCAGATCGTGGCCGGGAGCACAGTAGTTGCAGGAATTTATCTGCGCATGCAGGACCCGGCGAATCCTGAAAAATCGAAATTAGTTTTTGCAGATTGGGTGGTGACGTAGGGGGAATACGAAATCCCGAATTAATTCGGGAAAAAGTTACGAAATACAAAAGGGCACGAAATTGATAATTCAGCGCTGATGGTTCAAACCAAAAATTTATTTCAAAAAATTTTTACACCAGCGAAATATCGAACTGCACAAGATCAATAAATTCCTGCACGCGCTCATCCACTTCGTCCTGCGTGAGGCCCACCAATCGATCGACACCGAATTTTTCTACTGTGAAAGAAGCCATCGCTGATCCGAAAATGATTGCGCGCTTCATGTTGTCGAATGAAATATCTTTTGTTTCGGCGAGATAGCCGACGAATCCCCCGGCGAAACTGTCGCCTGCGCCTGTAGGATCGAACACATCTTCGAGCGGGAGCGCGGGCGCGAAGAACACTTGTTCTTTATTGAAAAGCAATGCGCCGTGTTCACCTTTTTTAATGATGAGTACTTTCAATCCCATGGCAAGAATTTTCTGCGCTGCTTTTACCAATGAATATTCGCCTGAAAGTTGCCGCGCTTCTGCATCATTCACCGTAAGCACATCCACTTGCGAAATTGTTTTTTTTAATTCATCCATCGCCGTGTCCATCCAGAAATTCATCGTGTCGAGTACAATAAGTTTCGGACGTTTTTTCAATTGCGCCATCACTTTTTGCTGCACCGCCGGCATAAGATTTCCCAGCATCAGAAAATCACATTCACGTGCCGCTTCGGGAACAATGGGATCGAAATCGGCAAGCACATTCAGCTCGGTGATGAGCGTATCACGCGAGTTCATGTCGTTGTGATATCGCCCGGACCAGAAAAAAGATTTCTGTCCTTCTTTGATCTGCAGCCCATCGAGATTTACACCATGCTTTTTCAGCATTTCGAGCGATTCTTTCGGAAAATCACTTCCTATCACTGAAACGAGTTGAATATTCTGTTTGAAATACGAAGCCGCCAATGAAATATAAGTGGCGGCGCCGCCAATGATCTTGTCGGTTTTTCCAAAGGGAGTTTCGATAGCGTCGAATGCCACCGTTCCAACAACTAATAAACTCATAGAAGAGGGATAAAGATTTGCGCAAATGTATTGTATAATTCGTTCGTAGGTGCTAATATTGCACCCCGTTTTAGCAGGGAATTTTCCTGTTGGGCGGAATTAACCAGTATAAATAAATTCCTCCTTAGCTCAGCTGGTTAGAGCACATGACTGTTAATCATGGGGTCCCTGGTTCGAGTCCAGGAGGGGGAGCGCTCTTATTGAAAAACCATCTTGAGAAAAACGAGGTGGTTTTTTTGTTTTTACACTCTGTTAATCATGTCCCGACCGAGGTCGGGATGGTTCGAGTCCAGGAGGGGGAGCGCTCTTA